>JBJENW010000221.1:0-1959 GCA_051880395.1 Lachnospiraceae bacterium
GTGTCCTCTCGGAAATCCAAAGCCCTTGTGTTTCCTTGCTTTCTTCATTCCCAAAAGTTCATTTTTACCTCTATTTTTCTGTAACATTTTTTCTTTTACACTTTTTAAATATCTCTTATTTTTCTAAATATTTCTCAAAAATATGTTGACAAATTCATATATATGTGCGGTCGATTTTGCTGAAAATCATCAGCAAAATCGACCCCTTTATCAAGGAAGTGACTCTCGACTTTCACATACACGATAAAGGAGAACACATCTATGTTCAAAGACGAATTATGGCAAAACCACAACGCCTATAGAACCCTGACTCATACTTACGGGCGAAGACTCTCCCGCAATAATCCGAAATATGCTTTCGACTCCTATCATGAGGAATACCAGAAACTTCAGAATCTCAATCTTGATCTGGCTGTGGATTACATTCGGGGGCTTTATTCTGATACCGGACGCCCTGCCAAAAATCAGGCTCAGATTCTTCGTTCCATGATCCTTTTTGTTCTGCTTTTTAACAAGACAAAAGCAAAAACAAGCCTTACTTCATGGGTCAATGAAGTTCTTCCGGAAACGCCCTCTCTGATGGTTCTTATTGGCTGTACCTCAAAAGAAGAACTCCCTCCACTCGGGTCATACTATGATTTCATGAACCGTCTCTGGTTAGGTTCCAGAAATAATTATTCTCGTATGACTCTTTTACCTTCTGGAAAAAATGGTAAAAAGCCTGATAAAGTCATTGGCGATGATGGCAAACTGGCAGAAGATTCCTCCTCCGAATCTACAAAAGACATTGTAATTTCCATCAAAAATGGGCTTCCTGCTTCTGCAAATCCAGAAGCTGCACTTCAGAAGATTTTTTCTCTTCTGGCTGTTCATCCCTCTATATCACTCGGACTCATTGATCCTGACAGCCTTACTTTATCGGGCGACGGAACAGCTGTTGTGTCCCATTCTTCACCTCATGGCAGACATCTTTCTTCCTGTTCCAGTTCCTGCCCTTACCGGAATAACTGTCCGCGACATTACTCTGATCCTGATGCCAGCTGGGGCTGGGACAGCAGCAAGAAAACATGGTACTTCGGACATACTCTTTACATGCTTTGCTGCCGCAATAACCAGCTGAAAATCGAACTTCCTCTGCTCATGAAATTTACAGATGCACGCCGGCATGACAGTAAAAACTTCCTTTTTGCAATTGATGATTTCGGCCGTAATACCTTTGGGCTTTCCCCAAAAAATATATGCCTTGATTCGGCTCACGACAACATCCCAACCTATGAATTACTGGAGCACTGGGACATCAATGCTCTTATCGATATCAACGGACGTTCTAAAACCTCTGAACATGCTCCAAATGACATTACCTTTAATAAAGACGGACATCCCCTTTGTAAAGCTGGTCATGAAATGTGTTCCTGGGGGAACGATCCAGTCAAAGATGCCCATAAATATCGCTGCCCTCTAAAGTGCGGGCGCATTGATTCCTGTCCTTATGCTGAGGAATGTTCCCCTGGTAATTATGGTCGTACAGTTTACATCAAGAACCATGGTGACCTTCGTTTCCAGCCTCGTATCCCGCGTGATTCGCAGCAATACAAAGATCTTTACAGTGAGCGGACCGCATGTGAACGAATCAACGACCGTGTACTCAATAACTACTGTTTGCAGCACTTAAAAATACGAGGCAGAGATCATTTTTCCTTTTGGACGATGCTGATTGGTATCTGCATTCATCTTGATGCCAGAACAAAAGCCGCTTCTGTACACAATTTATAATCCAACTTCTGATCCCCTTCTTTTGCTTGCCGAAATCAGAGCTACGACAGGTTTATTTCTCATGCCCTTTTCCTCTATCCACCATCGTCTAATAATTCAAATAGAAGTATTTTTTTCATCATCCAAACCTCTCATCCCTCAGATATAAAAATTTACTGTTTTCTTATTGAGTTTACGAGACTACAC
>JBJENW010000222.1:0-1955 GCA_051880395.1 Lachnospiraceae bacterium
GGTTTGCTCGACAAATCAGAAGTTGTAGAAAAATTATAAAAAGCCGATATATAAGGATAGAAAGAAATTTCGGAATATGCTGAATGCATCCCATTTTTGTGGTATAATAGAAATGAAACGCGGAATTACTTCGCAAAAGAAGAAAGAGTGATGTTATGAGTGTTACAATGTTTGACACGTATTTTTATGGACTTTATAAAGACATGCTGAAGATTGGGACAGATGGAAATTGGAAAGAATTGTTTGATGTATTAGAACAACATCTTCCGCAGATTGTAAAAGATCTGCATCTGGTGCAGATGCGTTTACATCTGATAACACCTATGACAATTTATGACTTAAACGAAACGGAACTCACAAAAATTTTATACACGAACAAAGAAGAACCTCACTGCATTCCCTGCAGAATTGAACGGAACAGCGACGATGCAAAAGAGTTGTGGATCGAACTTTCCCCGCAGCACAGAGACGACTGGTCCGATGAGGAATGGAAACGGCTGGATTTTTTATGCCAGCACATTTTAGATGCCTGTGAAAAAATGCTGCTCAAACAAAAATGGCAACGCATGGAGATCATGGACTCTCTGACTGGTGTCCAAAATACGCTCGGCATCACCGGATATGGTGGGATGCTGGCACATTTTGGACGCTTACAAGAATATGATGCTGTTTTTAGCAATATCAGAAACTTTAAGTACATCAACAAAAAAGTAGGTGCAAGAAGAGGTGATGCTGTTTTGCGCCTGTATTCCCAAAAAGTACAGGGGATGATGGATGCAGAGGAACGGTTTTCGCGGCTTGGCGGGGATAATTTTCTCTCCCTCGTAAAAAAAGAACACATCGAATCTTTTTTAAACAACCTTTCCTGTGTTACCGTTGCGCTGCCGGATAGCAAAGAGATGATCGAACTGCACAGTTGCATGGGTGTGTACAGTATGAAACCGGGAGACACCACCAGCCATTTTATGAATAATTCTTCGGTTGCTTTTAATTTTGCCCATGAATCCCAAAACCATAACTGCATCTGGTTTCGGGATGAAATGTTAGATCGTGTCCTGCACAAAAAAGAAATTTCTGTTCTTTTTCCGCAGGCACTGCAAAATCAGGAATTTGTCGTTTACTATCAGCCGAAGGTGACGTTATCCAATAACACGCTGCATGGTGCCGAGGCACTGGTTCGCTGGTATCGTAACGGGAAACTGGTTCCCCCGACGGAATTTATTCCGACTTTAGAGCGCGAGGGCACCGTCTGCAATCTGGATTTTTTTGTCTTTGAACAGGTGTGCAAGGACCTGCGCCGCTGGCTGGATCTTGGAATCGAACCGGTACGGATTTCTTCGAATTTTTCCAAGGTGCATCTGCACCATGCGAATTTTGCATCGGAAATTCTTCGGATTGAGCAGAAGTATCAAATCGATTCAAAATATATTGAAATAGAGTTGACTGAAACAACCGGTGTAGAAAACACAAAAGAGGTGGCACAGTTTGTCGAGCAGATGCATCAATACGGCATTGACGTTTCGATCGACGATTTTGGTACGGGATATTCTTCTCTAAATTTATTAAAAGATTTAGATGTCGATGTCATCAAAATGGATGCTTCTTTTTTAACGACATTGGAGCAGCACCGCACGAGCGACCGTGTGATTTTGCAGAATCTGATCCATATGATCAATGAGCTGCACATGGAAGTTGTCGCGGAAGGTGTCGAAACACGCCCTCAGGCACAGTTTCTGTTGGAGAGCCATTGTGCTACGGCGCAGGGCTTTCTATTTGACCGGCCTCTGCCTCGCGAAGAATTCGAAAAACGCCTGACAGAGGGACGCATTTACAAAAAAAATTGAAACGATCTCAACTAGAGTATTCCTATGGGGACGTTTCCGAAATTCGGCTGGGTGCACAAGGCGGGGGCGGCTGTTTCCAGAAAGGCTAGACAGAAATGAAGTCGAGTTTGG
>JBJENW010000223.1:0-10873 GCA_051880395.1 Lachnospiraceae bacterium
TCCAAAAAAGTAGTGGGCAGATGAACGTAGTGGTTAGCCCGACAAATAGAAATTTTTTTGCCAAGATGCCTGGCGTGCTGCGAAACGTCCGTATAGGAAATCCCCTCCGGTTGAGATATGTTTCGTTTGTGCCAGAAAGTTGTGGTAGATTCTTGTTTTTTTGGGAGTGGTTCGGTATACTGGTGGTATACATAATGAATCGCTATGTGGTTTTAATGGTAGGAAAAAAGAATCGTAGATAAAGGAGAAGAGATGAAAAGAAAAACGCACAGGATAAAATCAATTTTTATGGCTGCCGTTTTTGCCGTAACAACGTGTTTTGGCGGTCCCGTTACGCAGACGTATGCGAAGACACAGACGGAAACGGTTGCTTTGGGAAAGGGGAGTTATGCATCGAAGGTAAAGGGGACTTATGGGGATAAAACACCGAACGCTTCGTTGCTGGAGAAACTGCCGTATGTGGGTTCTACGTACCGGCATACGACAGAAACAAATGATGGACCGTTGCAGACATCGGACTGGGCAACGTCGTTTGCGTGGGATTTTGATGGGAAGGAACCGTATTCGCATTCGGTTTATGCGATTCCGCTTGCTTATAAGGCAAGTGCCGAGGGTATGCTTGTGACGATGCCTTCGACGGTTGTAGATAATGTGAACAATTCTTACAATATGACGATGCCGGAAAATGGGACGTTGACGGATTTTCTGATTCAGCCGGCGTTTCAGAGTGCGGATGCAAAAGTGGACAAAACGACGGACTGGTCTTACGATATCGTGATGGAAGATCAGACGGATGCGTCGTGTTTTATGAAAACAACGATGGTGCAGGGGAGCCCGTTTGCCTATGTACAGCTGGAAAAGTCTGATCGGATTTCACTGGTAAGAAAACGGGAAGGACTGCCGTCTGCTCTGGCCGGTTTTAATGGAGCATCTCCGGAAACTTCTACGATGCTGGTCTTTCGCGTGTTTGACAATCAGGATGATACGAAAGGGTATGAAAATTTTGACTATTATGCCTTATATGTACCAGAGGGGACAAAGCTTCGGATTCAGAAGAACGGAGAAAATATAAAAGACATAGAAATGGTCTTTCCAGAAGGGCACGCGTATTGTTCGTTTGCGGCACTGACATCGACAAAAGGCGTGGATGACAAGGCGGGCAATGACGTTGCAGCGCAGTATTTTCCATATGCCTACAATTTTATCACAGATACAAGAGCTGATTTTTCGTATGATGAGAAAACGCAGACGGTCACCACGGAGTATCGGTATTCCTTTGAGAAAAAAGCAGAGGCGCAGGCGGACGGTACGATCATGGGAATTTTGCCGCATCAGTATAAAAACATGAAAGGGGCAAAATTTTTACCGAATACCTACCGCACCATTCGCGGAACAATGAAGATGATGATCGGGGATTCGTATCAGACACAGTTAAAATACAGTGGTATTCTGCCAAATATGCCGACAGTGGAAAGGGAAGATCAAAAACAGTTGCAGACATATGTGAACGAATATATGGAAACGCATAAAGAGGACCTTCTCGGGATTGAGAATGGGGACGGCGATACCTATTGGACGGGAAAAGCGCTGAACCGGGTGCAAAATGTACTGGCGGCTGCGGAAACGGTCGGGGATACGAAGGCGGCAAAACAGCTATACCAGTCATTAAAGGACACACTGGAAGACTGGTTTACGACAGAGGATACGGAGGAGAAAAATTATTTTTACTACGATAAAGGAATTGGCAGCCTGTTTGGTTTTCCGCAGAGTTATAACTCCGTGGATCAGATGAACGATCATCATTTCCATTATGGATATTATATTTATGCGGCGGCACAGGTGGCGTTGCGCGATCCGGACTGGGCGTCGGACTCGAACTATGGTGCCATGGTAAAAGAATTAATTGGAGACATTGCCTGTGCGGACCGGGAAAGTACCCGTTACCCGTATCTGAGAAATTTTTCCCCCTATGAAGGCCATTCCTGGGCGAGCGGACATCAGGCGTTTGCGGACGGAAATAATCAGGAGTCAAGTTCGGAGGCACTGAACGCCTGGGCAGGCATCCTTCTGTTTGGTGAGGCGACGGGAAATCATAAACTGCGGGATCTTGGCATTTATCTGTATACGACAGAAATTTCCGCTGTTGAAAATTATTGGTTTGATGTTGATGCGGATGTCTTAGATGACCGATACCGATACAACGTGGATACACTCGATGATCTGGACCGGGCGAATACGCCTGTGGTGCGAAACCAGGCGTCGATGGTATGGGGAGGAAAATATGTATACGGAACCTGGTGGACAGCGGAACCGTTGCAGGTGCAGGGCATCAATCTGCTACCGATGAATCCGGCATCGTTTTATCTGGCGAAAAATGCGGACTATATCAAAGAAAATCTGCGAATTGCGCTGGAACGGGAAAAATCATATACCGGAACCGATAAACTGGCCGATTCCAAACAGCGCTGGAATGACATCTGGAGTGAATATCTGGCATTGGCAGATCCCGGGGAGGCGCTGTCATATTGGGATCGCACAGCAACAGAGGAAAGTGGAGAATCTCGGGCACATACCTTTCACTATATCAAAGGCTTGCAGGCGTTTGGCACACCCGATTCTTCGGTTTCGTCCGATGCGGGGATGAGCAGTGTTTTTGTGAAAAACGGGGAAAAAACGTATGTGGTATACAATCCGAGTGTCTTGGAGAAAAAAGTGACATTCAGCGATGGATGCTCGTTTGTGGCGGGTGCAAAATCATGGACCATTTGGAATGCGTCTGGAATGCAGGAAATCTCTGCGCCGAATTATGCAGAAAACGCTCCGGTGACAGAGCCGTCTGTTTCAACGGGCACGGACGAGGATATGACGCCAAGTAAGGAACCGAGTGTTTCACAACCGACACAGGCAGCATCAACGGATACAAAACCGACTGGCGGTACAACGCCGAGTTGGGAACCAGGTGCGTCCCATCCGGCGGAAACAGTTATACCAGAAACCAGAATCGTCAGTAAGGATGGAAGAACGGTTTCCTGCAACGGAAAGCAGTTGTGTTTTACAGTATCGAAAGAAGAAAATGTTTCCGAGGCGTTGGTGTATTATAAGCTCTGTGACAGCAGACAGGAGGCGGAAACACTTGCGAGTGTAGCAGGCATTCCGGGGTATCGTCTTTCAAAAACAGAGGATGGAACTTGGGAATATAAAGCAGATGTCGGGACTACAAATGCCGTATATGTGGCGGTCTGTTTTACGACCATTACAGATGGGAAAGGAACAGACACCTGGCTGACATTGCCGATACCGAAAACAGAAGAACTACCGGGGGATACAGAGCACGTACCAAGTGAAAAACCAGCGGAAATACCGAGCCTGAAACCGACGACGTCTAGCAGCACACCGACCATATCGGTCAGTGAGCCGGAAAGTGTAAGTAGTAAGCCGGCAGAATCGAGCAGTATACCAAATATATCGGACAGTAAGCCGACAGTTTCGGGTATTGTTAGTAAACCAACAGAATCAAGTAGTAGACCGACAGCCGCGGGCAGCAGTAGTAAACCAACAGCATCGAGTAGTAGGCCAACCACATCAGGCAGTGAACCGACAGTCTCAAATAGTAAGCCGGCAGAAACGAGCAGTAAGCCGACAACACCTGGCCAGGAATCTAGTTATGTATCGGAAGAATCCGGAAGTAAAACAAGCGGCAGTATCCCAACAAGACCGGAGAGCTTTTCTGGAACAGAGGCAGCGACAACATCGAGACCGGACAGCGCATCAGAAGTAGAAATTGAATCTTCGTCTGTGCCATCAAATGTGCCAAGTACATCGAGTACCGCTCCGTCAAAAGATACAGGCACACCAAGTACAAATACACAGAAGAAACAAATAAAAAAGATACAGGTGTCTCCAAATACAATCACGCTGACACGAAACCAGAAAAAACGGATTCAGCCAAAGATTTCCCCAAAAGATTCTGCAAATCCAAACATAACCGTTACGATCGCAGACAAAAAAGTGGCATCTCTCACAGAAGTAAAACAAAAGTCAGCGGTGATAAAGGCAAAAAATCCGGGTATTACAATACTAACCATAAAATCCGTCGAAAATCCAAAAGTGAAAACAACGGTAAAAATCATCGTCCGGCCGGAAAAAATAACCGGGGTAAAAGCAAAAAAAGTGAAAAAGACGAGTGTGCAGCTGTATTGGAATAAGCAGACCGGTGTGACAGGGTATGTGGTATATGAATATCAGCCAAAGAACTGTACCTACCGAAAGCTGAAAACCACAACGAACCATACAGTAACCATAAAAAAACGAAAATCGAAAACAACATACAGGTTTAAAGTACGGGCATACAAAAAAACAGGGAAAACCATAGTTTATGGTGCGTTTTCGAATGTTCAAAAGATAAAAACACAGTAATCGTGTGTGAGGACAGCATTGATATGTAAATTTGTTTCTGCCAGGCAAAAAACGGATGATGGCACAAGGATTCGAATGATAGAGAAGGAGAAAAGAATGGACTGGACAACAATTTTATCACAGGAAGCATACAATTTTATAAAAACGGATGAACATTTGGGAAAACATGTGATTCTTCTCGGTCTTTCTGGAAGTTACTCGTATGGTACAAATATTGAGACGAGTGATATCGATGTAAGAGGAATCACATTGAATCGAAAATCAGATCTGATCGGTCTTACAAAATATGAGCAATATACTGATGATCGGACAGATACTGTGATCTATACATTTAACAAGATGGTCACGCTGCTGTTAAACTGTAATCCAAATACGATCGAACTGTTGGGATTAAAGCCGACACATTATCTGTATCTGAATGAAATTGGGAAGCAGTTATTGGATCATCGAAAACTGTTTCTCTCAAAAAGAGCGATTCATTCTTTCGGTGGATATGCGGATGCACAGCTGCGGAGATTGCAGAATGCGCTTGCCAGAGATTCCTATCCGCAGCAGGAACGAGAGCAGCATATTTTCAATTCAGTGAAAAATGCGATGCATGATTTTAACAGACAATATCAAAATTATCGGGATGGAAGTTTGGAATTATTCATAGACAAAGCAGAAAATCCGGACTTCGAAACAGAAATTTTTGTCAATGCCAATCTGAAACACTATCCGCTCAGAGATTATGCGGGCATGTGGAATACTATGACAAATGTTATTCGTGATTATAATAAGATTGGAAAGAGAAATAAGAAAAAGGACGATCTGCATCTGAATAAGCATGCGATGCATTTGATCCGGTTGTTTTTGATGGCGATCGATATTTTGGAAAAAGGCGAGATCATCACATATCGAGAAAAAGAACAGCAGCTCTTGATGGACATCCGCATGGGTAAATTTCAAAAAGAAGACAAAACGTTTGATGATTCCTTTTATGATCTGCTTTCTGAATTGGAAAAGAAGTTACAGTATGCAGCCGAACATACCGAACTTCCGGATGAGCCGGATATGGAACAGGTGCAGGAGTTCGTTATGTCCGTAAATGAAAAGGTGGTGACGGGGGAATTCTGAATGATTCCTCCGTCAGTATAATTCAGTCGAATCAATTTTCCCATCGATGATGCAGTGCAGTATAATTTCCACGTTCATCAATGCCGCCGATTTTTAAGTTTATTTCATACCGTTTTTTCTCTTTGTCTGCCCACATTTTAACTTTTTCTTTTTCTTCTTCTGTCATAGGACGCCAGTTTTGACGATCGTGAATCTGCTGACGCCGACAGAATCTTTGATGTTCGTATCGTAGAGAATCCTGTTCTTCTTCCGGCAGTTCACGATACGTTTGGTAGGTCATATTCTTTTGTTCTCTAAGCCATTGTTTTAATTTCATTTGTGTTCTCCTTTTATCACAGATTTTCGAAATACTGTATTACAATAACACAAGAGAAATCGTTCTACAATCTTTTTGTCTCTGTTTGCGGAGAGATTTACGCTTTATATGAGCGTAAGTGTGCGGACGGGACTTTGTTGGCCACCCGAAACGGTATCGGCCCCACCACTCTTTGGGGTTGCTTGGGGAAACAGATCTCAGCCTGGGGGATTTCCTATACGGACGTTTCCGCCCACGACAGGGCCTTCCACCGCGCAAAAACACGGCTCCTGCTCCAGTGAGCTAAGTTCTAACTACGACTAAGACACGAAAAACCATCGTGTCTAAGTCTCCGTAAGAACTGGATCTCACTTCCACCCGCCGAAACGTTTTTGCGCGGTGGAAGGCCCTGTCGTGGGCGGAAACTGTGTATTGGAGACGATAGGCTTAGATCTGTTTCTGGGGTGGAAAAGTGTTGCAGACGGAACGTATTTGGGAATTTATAAAAATATTCTGTATGGATCCTTTATCTTCCCATACGATATTTTTCAAAAAAACATGTCGGATCGACTATGTTTTAGCTTAGTGAAATATATTTCGGTCAGAACATTATTTTGAATTTTCAAAAACGTATCGGCTTCACCATTCTCTTACCCTAGCGAAAAATATCTCAACCTTTCGTTTCCAATACACAGTTTCCGGGATTCGGCGGACGCAGCGGACAGGGATGGCCGGGACGGATGTGGCTTTGACAGAAATGCTAGTGAGTTCGGCAGGGTGGGGTTGCGATGCCTTTGCTGTTTTGCCGTTCGGCGTACTGGCTGTGCGTAGGTGTATGCAGGAGAAAGAGTCCGGTTCTGAGTCTTTCTCCTGCATACACCTACGTGCAGACTGTACGACATTCGGAAAACAGCAAAAATAAAGCTTCGTAACCCCACCCTGCCGAAACTCGACTTCATTTCTGTCAAGCCACATCCGTCCCGGCCATCCCTGTCCGCTGCGTCCGCCGAATCCCGGAAACGTCCGTCCAGAAATCCCCCGGTTGAGATATTTTTCACGTCCCGCCGTTTTCAAAGAGTAGTGGGGCCGATACCGTTTCGGGTGACCAATAAAGTAGTAGTCGCAACACTTACGCTCATATAAAGTGTAAATATGCAGGAAAGTAGGAAAAGCTTGCGTCTACTATAAGGATGCGACTTGCAAATGTGTATAGAAAGGCTTAAAATTAAGAAAAAAAGAAAAAGCCGGATGGCAGCTATAATAAAATGAAAAAGGAGAAACATAAAGATGATCACAGGAGAATTAAAGAATCGAATCGACAGTTTATGGGAAATATTTTGGACAGGTGGACTTACAAATCCACTGGATGTGATCGAACAGATGACATATCTGATGTTTATTCATGACTTGGATGATGCGGATAATATTCATGCGAAAGAAAGTGCAATGCTTGGACTACCACATCAGAGCATCTTCGCAAAAGAAGTAAAAATCGGAGAAAGAGTGGTTGACGGAACACAACTAAAATGGTCAGTCTTTCACGATTATCCAGCAGAACGCATGTATACGGTAATGCAGGAGATGGTATTTCCGTTTATGAAAAATCTGCATGATAATAAAGAGAGTGCATATTCGAAATATATGGATGATGCGATCTTTAAATTACCGACTCCATTGATGCTGTCGAAAGTTGTAGATGCGATGGATGATCTTTATGCGCAGATGGATAAGCTAAAAGAATCCGATGCAAGAGGCGATGTCTATGAGTACCTGCTCTCAAAACTCTCCACGGCAGGCGTCAATGGTCAGTTTCGGACCCCACGCCATATCATAAAGATGATGGTGGAACTCATGGACCCGACCGCAGAAGATATCATCTGCGATCCAAGCTGTGGAACGGCTGGATTTTTAGTAGAATCCGGAGAGTATTTAAGAACAAAGAAGAAAGAAGAAATTTTCTATGATAAAGAAAAGAAAGCACATTTCATGAATGCGATGTTCCACGGGTTTGATATGGATCGTACCATGTTGCGGATCGGAGCGATGAATATGATGACACATGGCGTAGAAAGTCCGGTGATCGAGTACCGGGACAGTTTATCGGACCAGAATCCGGATTGCGACAAGTATACGCTGATTCTCGCAAATCCACCGTTTAAGGGAAGCCTGGACGCTGATATTGTATCGGCAGATCTGTTAAAAGTCTGCAAGACGAAAAAGACAGAACTTCTGTTTCTTGCTCTGTTTGTGCGCATGCTAAAAGTGGGCGGCCGGTGTGCCTGCATCGTACCGGATGGTGTTTTATTTGGTTCCTCAAAAGCGCATAAGGATATTCGAAAAGAACTCGTGGAAAATCAGCGATTAGAGGCAGTAATCTCCATGCCTTCCGGGGTGTTTAAGCCGTATGCAGGGGTATCGACCGCGATTTTGATCTTCACCAAAACAAACCATGGCGGGACAGACAGTGTCTGGTTTTACGATATGCAGGCGGATGGATTCAGCCTCGATGATAAACGCCAGCCCGTAGAAGAAAATGATATCCCGGATATCATCGAGCGCTTCCACCATAGAGAAGCAGAAACCGACAGAGAACGCACCGAACAGTCTTTTTTCGTTCCAAAACAGGAAATCGTGGACAACGGATATGATCTTTCAATCAATAAGTACAAAAAAGTGGAGTATGTGCCGGTAGAGTATCCGCCGACTTCTGAGATACTTGCTGAACTACAGAAAATGGAGCAGGAGATTCAGGTGGAGTTGGGAGAACTTGAAAAATTGCTGGGGGATGAGGTGTAATCGAAGATACAGGCAGTTGTGATAAAGCAGCTGCAATCGGATACAAAAAGGCTTGTTTAAGCAGAATGTTCACAAAGTTATGATTTTATGATACGATTATACTGAATTAGAATAACACGAAAGCAGGTGTAAACAATTTTGAACAAGCCAAATGAAAAACTAATTGAGAAAATAAAAAACTTCCGGTTACTGGATGATGATTTCATGTCGAAGGTATTTGAGAATGATATTGAATGTACGGAGTTACTTCTTCATATCATATTAGAAAAACCGGATTTAAAAGTGCAAGATGTCCAGACACAGTACAGTATAAAGAATCTGCTCGGACGTTCTGTAAGACTGGATATACATGCGATTGACAGTGAACAGAAGAAATATAATATTGAGATTCAGCGGGCAGATAAAGGAGCTGGAGCAAAACGAGCAAGATTCAACAGCAGCATTATCGATGCAAATTCATTACCTGCAGGAAAAGACTTTGACGAACTACCAGAAACATATGTGATCTTCATTACGGAAAATGACGTGCTTGGCGGTAATAAACCGCTGTATCATATTGATCGGACAATAAAAGAAACAGGCCAGCCATTTTGTGATGAAGCACATATCGTATATGTAAATGGTGCATTCAGAGACAATTCTGAAATTGGACAACTCATGCATGATTTTTCATGTACAGATCCAGCAGATATGTACTATGAGTTGTTAGCGGAAAAAACCAGATATTTCAAGGAAGACGCGGAAGGAGTGAAAGCCATGTGCAAAATTGTGGAAGATTTATGTAATGATGCAAAGATGGAAGAAAAAAAAGAGATTGCATTACAATTCTTGACCAAAAGTGAATTATCAAAAGAAAAAATAGCCGAATGTGTTGGTCTGGATATGGAAGTGATTAACAAATTGGCGGAAGAATTGAAGTCAGTGAATGCCTGACATATTGGAAAAACAATGATGGTTAGGAAAATGATCATTGGTCGATAAAAGGAAAATATATGGGGGAATGCTGGTACCAAGACTGTTGTGTGGAAGAAAAAATAGATCACATAAAATGTAATCTGGGAAAAAATACTACCGGAGATGAAAAAATTCGAACACTGCTTATGGATGATACGACGCAACGAGTTTTAGAAGTGTTAAAATAGAAATAGAATTTCGGCTTTTAAATATGTATGAGTGGCAAAATGTTTATAACAGGTTATTTTACACGTTGCAATGTCCGAAATGTAAATATCAGTTTCAGGCACTTTACGGTATGCCAGCATTTGGAAATACAGAGAAAACAATAAAAGAACAATTAGAATACGGTGAGGTGGAAGATGAATGGGTCAGAATTTATCAGACAATGGAACAGCCTGAAATCAGAGTGGAATGGAAACCATGTCATTGTATGAGCTGTAAAGAATTTTATAATGCAAAACAGATAACCCTCCTTGGAAAGAAAGAAAAATACCAACAGATGATATCCAGATGCTCAGCTTGCGGAATGTATGGGAAAGAAATTTCTTGTGAAAAAATAAAGGAAAACGGAACATACGGAAGTGGAGAATGTAATTGTAAGTGTCCAAAATGCGAACATGTATTGCATGTAATCGCAAATGGAATTTTTGATTAATGAGAGTTCGTTATTGTCATCAAAGTAGGACAAAAAATTGAAAAATTGACACAAAGAATACAGAGTGGTAAGATATTTATATCAGAAAACATTGCCGACAGACGGTTTGCCTGTCTGGATCAGTCAAAAAACCGTTCCGCCTGCAGATTAGGAACGGTTTTTTGTATCTAGAAAACCGGGTGGCATTGTCCCAGTGTTTGATAAAGAATCATTTGCAACGATATGGAAAGAAGGAAAATGAGGAATGAATGATTGCGCTACACTGAAAAATGAAAACGAATACACATTGTTTGAATACAACGGACAGGTAATACGGTTTCTGACGTCTTCAAAACTGGAAAAATATTCGAAAATCTTAAAATGAGATCAGGGCTATCTGGTTGTGATGGCAAAGTACAGAAACTTAGGGGAAGTCGAAGAATATATAGATTTGATTCCTATCTTACAGAATTTGTATTATGATATAGACGAATTTTTGGAACCAATCAAAGACGTAAGATTAGCGTAATAAATAGAATGAAATATTTGGGGATTACTTATCGGCAGACAAAACAGAAAACCGTAGTGGGTGACAAAACAGTGCCAGGCAGTGCGCCCAGAAAGGGTATGTAATCCGGCAGGTGGAAACCCTGTCAAAT
>JBJENW010000224.1:0-1945 GCA_051880395.1 Lachnospiraceae bacterium
TCCCATCTTTGACAGTTAGAATGAAGAAAAAAGCGTCAAAGCCTTGCTGTAACTGGCTTTGACGCTTTTTTGAATCGATTTGATTTGTAGTATTTTCCTTACTTTTTTGTATCCCTGATAATTTTTTTCATTTTTTTGTCCGTGATAATCTCTTTGTCTGTTCTGAAATCAAACGCATCGTGTAATGCATCGGTAATTTCGGTGCGCTTGTAACACGGCATATATCCAATTCCGTTTATTTTGTAGAAGTCCATTTTTCGCAGTGTTTCAATTATCTCCGAGGCTGTATAACTGCCGTCAAGTTTTTCTTCAAGCTTTCTGAAAAGCAGCAGTGCAAGGAAGCAGGTAAGGAAGTGCGCCTTGATGCGGTTTTCCTTCTGAAGATATACCGGACGAGCACGAAATTCGGTTTTCATCAGGCGGAAGGATTCCTCGATTTCCCATCTGTGACGATTGATTTTCAAAATTGTAGATACATCATCCTCGAGTGTTGTACATACAGCTGTGAACCCATCGTACTTTTCTTCTTCGGTAATCTTTTCTGTATTCAGGAATGCCGTCTGCTTGTCTGCTACAACTCCATCCATTGTCATTTGGATTTCTGTCACAAATCTTTTAGGGCTGTTGGGGTTGCGATTGTCTGCGCTGCTGCCTCTGCCTATGATTTTTTCGGCACGCTCAACCTGACGGCTTCGTATGTTTCTCTGGTAGTGCCTGTACTTTGGAGAAAAAGTAACCACGAGTCTCTGCTCAAGATTGTTTTCGTTTATCCAGCGTTCTTTGTAGAAAACGCTTTCCTTGTGTATGTATTCATCTATCTCATTAAGGTCATACTCATGTTCAGATGTTCCAAGACGCCAGCCCTTAGGGTCAAGCGCCCAAAGCTTCAAATGCTGTGGAAGCTGCTTCAGAGACTGTCGAACAACATATGAACGATTGGCAAAGCTGTTGAATCTGCGATTGGCATTTGATGCAAGCCCTGCATCAGTGCAGACCACAAATTTTGAAAGGGAAAAGTCTTTTATGATTCTCTGTTCCAGAGGAATAAGCGTTGGCTGTTCATTCTGGTTTCCGGGAAAAACAGTGAACGCAAGAGGTGTTCCTTTTCCGTCCAGAAAAAGACCGAGTTGAACGATGGGGTTCGGTCTGTGTTCCTTGCTCCTTCCGTATTTTCTTAAGTCATCCTCATCCTCGATTTCAAAGAAAAAATTCGTACAGTCGTAATACAGCACAGAAGTGTTGTGTTCCGATGTTCCGTGTTCATAAAGCATGGCCTGAATTGATTCGGATTCTTCGCTCAGAACATCAAGGCTGCGGTAAACGTCATGAAGCTCAAACTTGGGTTTCTCAATGAGTGTCCGGAGGTAATCGTATGATGAGAGCTTCGAAGATGGCGATAGTATTCTCGCATATATTAGTCCTGAGAGAATGGCTGACAAGTCGTATTCAAAAGAAGATTTACGTTCAATTTTACGGCAGATTCTGTCCAGGCCAACTTCATGAAACAGCTTTTGCAAAAAAAGATATCCGCCTGCAAAAGAAACCTGCTCACCAAAAGCAAGCTGCTTGGTTTCCGAAAGATCCAGCGTGATATTAAGCTTGTCGTTCTTCTCGGCTTCTGTAAGGATACGAGCTTCTTCCTTAGCCCAGGCAAGGACCTTCTCTCTGTCATCATCAAATTTAGGGAGCAGTTCTGCCATTGAGCCAAGCTTCTTGACAATGCGTGAAGTGCTTTTGCCATTGTCTTTTCTAAAAGATTTGGTTATATACACCTGTTCGGCAGTTTTCGATTTGGATAATGTTACTCTCATAATTGGCACCTCCGGTAACATTATACCACAAATACGACAAAAATACTACAATTAATGAACAAAAACTTGACAAAAAAAGTGAGGCATACCAAGGCCTCCAGCGATTTTTCTTTGATTTAGCTGTCAAACTCCCG
>JBJENW010000225.1:0-1935 GCA_051880395.1 Lachnospiraceae bacterium
CTTTTACATCATCGCAGATTGCCATTTTTACTACTATCTTTTCTGCCATACTGCTCTCTCCGTTCCTTTTCTTTCACTTTCTTTTGTCGTTCTTTTCCGTCTAATAAAAAAGTATAGCATATCTTTACGCCAAAAACTTCTTCTGACCAAAGTTTTTCTCTTTTTTGCAGCCGTCTGCTTTCCATCGCGAATTTTCTTCTCTAAGAGTTGTTGTAAAAGATACATTTTTAGCCTATAATGAATGATAAGAATTTCTTCGCATGAAACAAAGAAACGTGAGATCTAAAATGGAAGGAGATCTGTATATGGGAACCTATTTTAATCCGGGAAATGAAAGTTTTCAACAGGCGGTAAGAAGCAGAATCTATATCGATAAGACAGGACTTTTAAAAGAACTCAATCAACTGATCGGATCGGAAGAAAAATGTATCGCTCTAAGCCATGCCCGCCGTTTTGGTAAATCGCAGGCAGCCGGCATGATCGATGCTTATTACAGTGTGGGAAGTGATTCGAGAGAACTTTTTTCAAAATTTGCAATCGCAAAGGAACCGGATTTTGAAACATACTTAAATAAATATAATGTCATCCATATCGATGTGTCATCCGTCGCGGATTACCACAAAGAAGATCTTGTACAGGCCATTATAAAAAAACTTCAGGCTGAATTTTTCGAGGAATTTGGTGACGCCATACATTTGGATCAGAGTCTGCCATTTATACTGGATGATATTTATAGGATGACAGGCAAAACATTTGTCATCATCCTTGACGAATGGGACTGTGTTGTGAGAAACCATTCTGACAGACCGGATCTTGTACATGAATATCTGCAGTTTTTACACTCTTTATTTAAAAGTGAGGAATCGAAACGATTTTTGGCACTTGCTTATATCACCGGAATCCTGCCGATCAAAAAGATTCATGACGAATCGGCTCTCAATAACTTCAAAGAATATACGATGGTCAGCTCAAATAATCTAACAGAATATTTTGGATTTACAGAAGAGGAAGTAAAAGATTTATGTAAAAAATATGATATGAATTTTGAATCTGTAAAAGAATGGTATAATGGGTATTTCATTGATGGAAAACATATGTATAATCCGAACTCTGTATATCAGTGCATGGTGGATCATGCGTATCATTCTTACTGGAAAAATACATCTGCCTTTTCTACGATCAATGACTATATCACATTGAACTTTGATGGATTAAAAGAAGATGTCCTTGAGATGCTGAGCGGTGGAAAAGTCCCGGTCAATGTGAATACCTTCGGAAATGATCTGTCCATGATTGGCTCAAAAGACGAGGCACTGACCGCACTGATTCATCTGGGATATCTGGGATATGATGCAGAAAATGAAGAGGCTTATATCCCTAATTATGAAGTAGCTTTAGCATATCAGGCGGCCTTGTCAGTTGGAAAATGGACCGAGATTTCAAAAACGATTTCTCGTTGTCAGGAATTGCTTACAGCCACCATTCGTAAAAATGCAGAAAAAGTGGCATTCCTTGTAGAACTTGCCCACGAGGCATATACCTCTGTTCTGAAATACAATGATGAGAATTCCTTGAGCTGTTGTCTCACCATGGCATACTTCACTGCACCGGCTTACTATAATGTGATCCGGGAACTGCCATCCGGGAAAGGCTTTGCAGATCTCGCACTAATTCCAAGAGCGGATAGTGGAAACAAGCCAGCCATGATCATTGAACTAAAATATGATAAGAACGCTGACTCAGCGATAAAACAAATAAAGGAAAAAAGATATACCGGGGCGCTGAACGGCTACGCCTCTGAGGTGTTACTTGTTGGCATCGCCTATACCTCGGATAAAAAACATGAATGTATCATAGAAAGTGTGATGTTATGATCACACAAAAATCCGCTATACATCTCTTTCCTTTTAGTATAGCGGATTTTCTTCTTTATTA
>JBJENW010000226.1:0-1931 GCA_051880395.1 Lachnospiraceae bacterium
GTTTTTTGATTGCATAATATGAAAAAAAGATTGCTGTAGGGTGTTTTGTTCTTATGTGTGCGGCCGGTTCATTGCAAAGAGATGTAAATGCAGGAAGGCCTGTTTCTAAAGGTACACCGTATATTTCAAATTGGGACGTAGACTTTTTACAAAAGTCTACGTCCCAATTTGTGCTATTTGTGTATAAAAATCGACATATTTTGTATATTTATGCATATAATATTTCATAAGGATTTCCGTGCTCAGTTCTTTGACAACATCTGCGCTGTCGCTGTTCATGGCGATTTCCTGCTTCCCTTTCAAAAAATAATGCCAAGCAATGGTAAATTCTTCATATTGTTTCAGGTTTTCGATTCCTAGCCATTTCTTGATCTTGATTTTAGATTTGTTTGGTTTTGGACATTCCTGTGTCTGTAAAAAATAGCGGAAGGAATTGTTCTCATAATAGCGTCCCAGTGGAAAGAGACGACAGAATCCTGGGCGGATTGCGTGGATACTGCATCGTCCTTCGCTGTTTAAAAAGGCACATGCTTCATTTTCGCCACACATCTTAAGATTTGGGAGAATAATTCCGTCTACCACATTGAGTTCCAGTGGACCGGTAAGAAGCTCTTCAAAAGTCTTGGATAGCCCAGTGGTTAACTGGTAGATGTCATAGGGATCTAAAATAACGGAAGTTCCCATTCCATGACAGCATTCAGAGCAACCTGCGCAGCCCTGGCAGTCTGTTTTGACCATGTCATTGCAAGTATAAAATTTCCCGTCAGAAACTTTGGAAAGATCAATATCTCTTAACATATTCCCGTCTCCTTGATTCTCATTTATATATAATAGTAGCACATTGAAAGATGAAATTGGAAAAACATTAAGAAAAAAATCATAAATCGAAAGAAAAATACACCCTTATTTTTAGTAGAATCCTAAAAAACGGAGCTCCTTTTTCTGCTATCCTTTTAAGTAGATGGCAGAGACTTTTTTTGTAGGAGTGATGAGATGGATAGACGTTATTATTATGCAGATAATCAATATAATAAAAGAAGGATAGCCCACAGAAAAAAGTATAACAGAAGAAAAAAGATTCGACGCATCAAAATTATCATTTGTGAAGTCTTGATGCTTGCTGTGCTGGTGGGCGTTCTTTTGCTGAGGATAAAAGGGAAAGAAGGATTGTCTGTTGATTCTTTACGTTCTTTGACAAAAAAAGAAGAGATTGAACGGTTTGCAAAAAAGCATAATCTTTCTATGGATGATTACCCGCAGGATCTGATTGAACTTTATGAACGTAATCCGGAAACGAAAGATTTTGTGTTTGAATATCCATTGAAGAAGGAGAAAGAATATGAGATTGATTTGAGTGAATATAAAAATACAGAATCTGTCCCGCTTTTCATGCAATGGGACGAGAGATGGGGATACAAAATGTATTCGGGAAATCTGATGGGTCTGACCGGATGTGGACCGACATGCCTGTCTATGGTGGCAGTTTATCTTAGTGGGGATACGTCTATGGATCCTTCGTGGATGGCGGATTTTTCTGAAGAACATGGGTATGTCGCTGAGGGAAATGGGTCGGCTTGGGCATTATTCTCGGAAGGGGGAGAAAGGCTGGGCTTTGATGTGACAGAAATTCCTTTGGATCAGCAGAGGATCATAGATAATCTGGAAGTGGGGAATCCGATTGTAGCGAGTATGGGAGCCGGGGATTTTACGACTGGTGGACATTTCATTGTTTTTTCAGGTTATCAGGATGGGAAAATTAAAGTGAATGATCCAAATAGCCGAAAAAATTCAGAAAAATTATGGGATTATGACAGGATATCCGGGCAGATTAAGCAGTTATGGATATTCAGGTAAAGTTATAGAAAACTTACAGCCGAAATATATATAGTATGATAAATTCTGAGAAAATAAAAAAGTTCTTGACAAATATG
>JBJENW010000227.1:0-1930 GCA_051880395.1 Lachnospiraceae bacterium
ATCATCGGTGAGCTGGAATCACGCGATCAGGAAATCGACGATCTGATGTGCCGTCCGGAAATCGGAACTGACGCGGCAAAGTGCACCAGCCTGTCGCGGGAAAAGTCAGAAATTGCCGAAAAGCTGGAAGAATTGTATGCGATCTGGGAAGAACTGGCGGAATAACACTTAGGATAGGTAATTGCGAAACAAGTTCGCAATCCTGATTGAAGATGCGGATAGAATCCTGCAATGCAGGATTCTTAAGATGAAAAGTGGGTGATTTTTAAATTTAGGCATAGCAAAAGAACTTCCCGAATAAAACGCGAAGAAAAAGATGTTATGAAACGCGAAGGTCAGGCAATCAGCGGTTTAAGACTCCGGATATATTGGTGCTGATGGATTTTATCAGCAATCATTACCGTAACAAGCTGTGTAATGCCAGCAAGCAGTAAGTCCGCGTGAAGCGTTTTCTCATTTTGAGTTCTTCGCCCGGCAATACAGAAACTGTCTTTGAAGTGGTTGATGGATTTTTCAACATTGACACGAATCTTGTAGGTTTCATCCCATTCTGTTGAGCCGCGTTCGACGCCCGGATACGCGCGGAGATTTTTCTCCGGATAGATGTAGATCATTCGTCCGCAGGAAGAAGTTGTGCAGGGGTTGTCGCAGTGGCAGACGCGGCGTTTGGATTTATCTGCCGGATTGTATACCCATTTCATTTTGGGGCATACAAACTTCATGGTTGGAATCTTACTTTTTAAATGAGATTTGCTTCCTTCTCTTTTCATGGGAAGCGTGGGATCATGCGGACAGCATGGAATACCGTTCTCATTAAAGGTATAACCTTCCTCTTCCATGGAAAGTTTGACTCGCAGGGGGATAAAGGCTTTTTCAAATCCGATGTCTCCAAGAAGGGATTTATAGATTTCGATGGTATCAAACGCTGCATCTCCGAGAAAAGTTTTGGGATTGATCAGCGGATGCTTTTGGAAGAAATCGATCAAAACCGGAAGGAGCGCTTTTGAGTCGGCGAGCGACTTATCCTCGTCCGGAGAATCCGATTTTTTCTCCACAACAATATCAGAATGAGCATTCAGGAAGTCTTTGTTATAGAAAGTGATGTCACGAACGATACCAAGTCCATTTGTAATAATGCCAAACTTATAGGCGTAACAGAAATGCCCATTGATGTACATTTGCTGGATAGCCTGATTAGAAGCAGCATGGGAAGGCATGGAACCATAAGCAGCCTTATAAGGGTCGTAAGAATCATCAAGGTTATGGGATTTTTTAAAGGCTTTCAGCTGTTTGATAATACGGTTAGCGTATTTGGGATTATTTTCAGTGACCCAGGCTTCTATACCGGAGGTATCGAAGATGGTCATGGATGCAAGAGCAGAATCAAGCTTTTGGCAGATCGGTTCGGTCAGATCAACCAAGTGGTCGAACATAGATTGTAAGTCCAGTAAGAAATCCTGTTTAAAACGAGTGAATTTTGAGGCATCGGGAACAACATCAAATCCACAGAAATCACGCAATTCCTGAGAGTATTTCAGAAATACGATTAGGAGTGTATCAGTCGGGATTGAGAAGATACGCTGGATCAGAAGAGCTTTCAGCATTGGATAAAGCTGATGCTTGCGAGGTCTTCCGGTACGAGCGTGAAAATGAGAAACAAAAGAAACAGGAACAATTTCATCAAGGTTGATGGCTTCATCAAAAAGTGCGAGAAACTGATATTTGTCGTTGTCGAATTTATTTTGGCAATCTTCAAAAACTTCTGCCAAAGTGAGCTGCTTATGTGTTATCATATGAGTATATCTCCTTTAAGGTGGATTGGTATTTAGTTTCCAGGCAATTCTATTTTACCATAAACCTTGAGGAGATATTTTATTTTAGCAACAAAAAATGCCGTATTTATGCGGCTTGTGGCGTTTCGCAAACGCCT
>JBJENW010000228.1:0-3645 GCA_051880395.1 Lachnospiraceae bacterium
TTTCGGGTAGCCGATAAATTAATGGTTGCAACACTTACGCCCATATAAAGCGTAAATGTGCAAATAAAAAAGCTTGCGTTTACCGTAATAAGCGAATATACAAGTATTGACAGAAATATAAAAGGGTGACATAATTTATTTCATAAGATAAATTATGTCACTCTTTTTGCAAGAAAAGCATTTCAAAAATAAGGCACAAAGAGACTTTGAAAGTACAGGAAGGGGAAAAGGAGGAGCAGTATCAATGAAAAAATGGCTCAGCTATTTGTTGGCATGGGTGCTTGTATGGAGCAGCCTCTACGTGACACCTGCCAAGGCGGCAGAGAAGCAGTATTCAGAAATTCCAAATACGACGAGGACCATACAGGAATACGATGACAGTTTTACGGATGTGGTCGGTTTCGGGGAAAAAGAGATACACAGCCGTATCGACAGTATTGGAACTGAACAATATCGTAAAGTCGCTAGTGAGCGGGAATTTTTGCAGGCAGTCTCGGATGCGGCTGCGGGAAAAGTACATGTGATCGAGATTACGAAAGATTTAAATCTCGGATATCTGGAAGTCGGATTAACGGATGAAGAAAAAAAGACGTTTTCCTTTTTCAAAAAATACGAAGATCCAACAAACGGATATACAAATCCGGTCATGGAAAAAAGCGGCGTGTCAAAACTGGACATTTCGAATGTCAATGGACTTACGATTTTTTCGAAGACAGGATGTAAGATCAAACACACCGAATTAAAGCTGCAAAAAAGTGCGAATGATGTGGTCATTCGAAACTTGTCTTTTGATGAGATGTGGCAGTGGGATGATACCGGAAAACACAAGGAAGTTGGTTGGACATTTATCAAAGTAAACGGTGCGACAAATGTGTGGATCGACCATTGTAGTTTTACCGATGCGGCAGACGGATTGATCGACATTGAAAACGGTTCGAGCGGAATCACAATTTCATGGTGCCAGATTGGTGCGGCAGCAATGACGGATCCGCCGAAGGATTCTGCGATCTATCCGTCCATTCAATATATGGAGCAGCAGTATCAGAACGGAAAACTTGGCACAGACAGCCGTTATTACAAGCTTCGTAAAGGTGGTGCGTCACAAGCGGATATCATGGCATATGCGGCGTATCATTCGAAATGTCATCTGGTCGGTTCCGGGGATAAAGATTTCTGCAACTATGTTTACAGTGACGGAAGAGTGTTAAAAGACTGTAATGCCGAACTGCATTTGACACTTGCCTATAATTATTATCGAAATATGGGGCAGCGTCAGCCGATGGTCCGCCAGGGTGTGGGACATCTGATCAATTGCTATTTTGACAATTCTTCTCATGCCGCATTGCAAAAGCAAAACGTATTTGCACAAAACGGCGGGTATGGACTGGCCCGCGGGTTGAATGCCAGAAACGGTGCCTCCATCGCTGCGGACACCTGTGTTTTTCAGGATGTGAACGAGCCGATCGTGGGCGCGGAAGTGCAGGGCGATGATACGTCAAATATGAGCGAGCAGTGGGCAAACTTGTTCCAAAATGCCGTCAATCATTCTTTGATCGTAAATTCTACGGTCAGCAATGACAAAGGGACGTATACCGGAAGCAGTTGGGATAACAATGGGGACAACCTGTTTACCACTGGATTCACCTGGAAAGATAAGAAGAGCATCGGAAACTGGGCGTGGTCTTCGTCCATCAATGGTGTCGAAAATATGGACAAGTCGAATCCACCAGAGACACCGTTTACATTTAGTTACTCAAAAGAGGCGCTTTCCTATACTTATAAAGTGCTGCCACTGGAAAAAGTAAAAGAAGTGATTCCGCAAAAATCAGGAGCGGGAAGTCTGAATTTATCGGAAAAACAGTGGTGCAGCGTCCGTACCAGTGATCTGAAAAACGACAGCGATTCTTCCGGATCTTCCGGCGATGCGCAGAAACCACAGACCGATGCAGCGTATCCGGTACAAAAATTTCGCATCGGTATCGGAGATACGAACCGCAACATCAATATTTCCGGGTTCGGGGACCATTCGGCCTTAAACAGCTGGATCACAAACGGAGAAGAAAACGAAAAGTGGTATCTGCAGTATATGCAGGAAGGTGTGTATAAAATCATAAATTCCCGTACGGGGAAACTGATTACGGCACAAGCAGGCGGATGTACCATTGCATCGGACGAAAACAGCAGTGCACAGCTTTGGAAAATCGAAGGGGTGGAGAAAGATTTCAACGGTGCATATCTGTATTATAAAATTACAAGCGTGGCAGACCCAAATCAGGCACTGACATTTCGAACGGATGGAAACCGTGTAAAATTGGAGCCGTACACGGGCAGTATCTATCAGAAAATGAAACTGAATTGTGACGGTTTGGAAGGTTTTGCGGCAAACTGTAAGGTGAGTGAAGGCGAAAAAGCAGGCGCGATCGGCGGGCTTCTTGGAGAAACTGTTGTGGTCAAAACGATGGAGGAGATGAAGCAGGCGTTGGTAGAAACGCGGCCGCTTACGATCGTGGTGTCCGGAAATATTGATTGTCGAAACGAGAATTATGACTGGCGTATTGAGGATGATAAGACGATCATTGGCGCCTACGCGGGAAATCAACTGCATGACTGTAAGCTTCGGACCAATGACTATTTTAAAAACGAGGCACCAAGCGACAATATCATTTTAAAAAATCTGAATATCCAGATTGATACAAATGAGGATATGATCGCGCTCGCCATTTATTCTTCCAAAAATATCTGGGTGGATCACTGCACGTTTCACTGTGATCTGACAAAAGAGTACGATGAGGTGGGAAAATTTATCTGGATCAACACGCCGTATGATGGGGAAGATCTCAAGCGCAGTCCGGATTTTGTGACAATTTCCTACAACCGGTTTGAGAATCGTTTCTGGGGTGTGGCGTTTGGTACGCAGAACGGAAGTGTAAAAGAAAACCGGGCAAGTATTTTTTACAATGTGTTTGACTCCATTGTGCAGCGCTGTCCGCAGATGGGAAATGGTACCATGCATGTCAACAGCAATTATTATGTGCGAAAATCTACTTCCATTTATAATGATGGGATGAGTCAGATTAAATGTGGGGAAAATGGCGTGGTCTACTCGCAAAGCAACCGGTTTGAAAATTTCAAAAAGGAAAGCAGTGGATATTGGGATCACGAGGTGACGATAGATGCGAAAGCCACCTTTGTGGATTATGATTCTTATACGAATAAAAGTGAAAATGGCGGTGGTACGCCGGTTCCGTATAAAGTGGATGGGACATACACAAAGACAACCTGGAATCCGGCAGAACAATATGGATTTACAACATTGTCGGCTTATGATTCAAAAGGAACAAATGATGTCAAAGCGTTTTGTGATACATATGCCGGAATGGCTGCGTCACAGGAAACGCTGCATTATGTAACGGACAGTTCGATGAAAACATTTGTAAAGAAATCGGTGTCAGCGCCGTTTTTGAAACAACCGACGATCACGGACAAACCGGAGGAAGAGCCGAGTGAGCCGAGCCAGGGAAACACAGAAAAACCAAGTGATACAAGTAAACCGGAAGGGTCAAGTGGTGTCAGCAAACCGGAAGAAGGAAGTGTTGCAGGAAGTGGCAGCGTACCAGGCGAGGGCAGTCAGCCGGAGGAAGGAAG
>JBJENW010000228.1:3745-10585 GCA_051880395.1 Lachnospiraceae bacterium
GGCGAGGGCAGTCAGCCGGAGGAAGGAAGTCATGCCGGAAGTGGCAGCGTACCGGGCGAGGGAAGTCAGCCGGAGGAAGGAAGCCATGCCGGAAGTGGCAGTGTACCGGGCAAGGGTAGTCAGCCGGAGGAAGGAAGTCATGCCGGAAGCAGTAGTGTGCCGAGTGGGGGCAGCAGACCGCAAGAGGGCAGTGAAACTGGAAGTACGAGTAGACCGAGCGAATCGAGTGGATCACAGGAAAAACCGAGTGGAGAAACTGCCGGTAGTTCGAGTGAACCGGAACTTCCGGGAAGCGCAGCAAGTGCGAGCAGACCGAGTGGTTCTGAGGGGACAAGTCGCCCAAGTGGCTCTTTCAGACCGTCGGTGCCAAGTCAGCCGGGAAGCGCAGCAAGTGTGAGCAGACCAAGTGGCTCTTTCAGACCGTCAGTGCCGAGTCAGTCGGGCAGTGCAGCAAGCACAAGCAGACCGAGCGATTCTGAGGAAACAAGTCGACCAAGCGGCGCTGTCAAACCATCGGTGCCGAGTGAGCCGGGTGGCGCAGCAAGTGTGAGCAGACCGAGTGTTTCCGAAGGACCAAGTTGGCCGGGAAGTGCAAGTTTGCCGGATGAAGGAAGCGGCTCGTCTGGTTCGGACAAACCGAGTATCCCTGCACAGCCGGGAAGTGCGAGTGAGCCGGGAAGTGCAAGCAAGCCGTCGGCACCGTCGATTCCAAGCCTTCCAAGTGGCTCCGGAAGCACAGACAAGCCGAGTAGCGAAAAGAAAAAGATTCAGAGTGTGACGATAAAAAAGAGTCTGACGCTAAAGAAAAATCAAAAAGCAGCAGTGGCTGTCAGTATCAAACCGAAAAATGCTACAAATCGGACGCTTTCTGTAAAAAGTTCCAGTTCCAAGATCGTAAAGATTTTGAAAACAAGCAGCAGTCAGATTCAGATTCAGGCAAAAGCACCGGGAATCGCAGTGATCAGTGTGAAGACGACAGATGGAAGCAAGATTACCAAAAAGCTGACTGTGAAGGTAAAACCGTCTGCTGTAACGAGCGTAAAAGCAAAGACAGAAAAAGGTGGCCGTATCACACTTACCTGGAAAAAACAGACCGGTGTCAGCGGCTATAAA
The DNA here is from genome assembly GCA_051880395.1 of Lachnospiraceae bacterium. Taxonomy (GTDB): domain Bacteria; phylum Bacillota; class Clostridia; order Lachnospirales; family Lachnospiraceae; genus JBJENW01. The sequence continues at coordinate 4,859 of JBJENW010000228.1, forward strand.
GTCGAGTGTTACGATACAAAAGCGAAGAAATGGAAGACCGTAAAAACAACAAAGAGTAACAAAGTCGTCCTAAAAAAAGCAAAAAGGAAAACACCGTATCAGTTCCGCGTTTCTTCCTATATCAAAAGCGGAAAAGAAAGCGTATCCGGTGCGACATCCAAAACGATAAAAGTAACTGTCAGATAAATATCTCAACTGGGGGCCTGGACGGACGTTTCCGGGATTCAGGCCAGCACAGAACACGGGGCGGCATCGTTCAGAGTGGCTAGACAGGAATGAAGTAAGTTTCCGACGGGGAGATCTGTGATGCTTTATTTTTGCTGTTTTTTGAAGGTTGGACAACCGGCACATTCTGTTCGCCCGGCTAAGAATCAAAATCGGATTCTTAGCCGGGCGGACAGGATGCACCGTTTGTTCAACAATCAAAAAACAGCAAAGGCATCACAGATCTCCCCGTCGGAACTTACTACCATTCCTGTCAAAGCCACTCTGAACGATGCCGCCCCGTGTTCTGTGCTGGCCCGAATCCCGGAAACTGTGTATTGGAAACGATAGGTTGAGATATTTTTTGCTCCGAAAGATAGTTGTGAATCTGAACAGTTTTCGAAATGGGAAGTACTTTTTGGAATGCGGCACCTTTTGTAAAAATATAGTTCTGGCCTAATGTGTGGGGTGGGGAGAAAGGGCTTGACAATGGGAAAAATGGGTGACATAATTTAAGTTAGCAATGATTCGTATAGGAGAAAGAGAAAGGTGAGGAAAGTTGAGGAATAAGAAAAAAATCGCAGCGCTTATGCTCGCGGGAGTTTTGGCAGTGACGACTTGTTTTGGGGAAGCAGGGAGTGTGCGGACATTGGGAACGATGCGCGTGGAAGCTGCAGAAATGCGGGTAGAGAATAGTAGCAACTGGACGAGTGCAAGTATGTCGGAGGCTCTGTCTGCAGAGTGGGAAGACAGTCAGGCGAAACATGCAAAGGTATATTATAAAAGATCTGAAAGCGGTTCTTATATACAGGTAACGGATGGACAGCTGATCCGTCAGATCGATAATCAGAAAGCGCGGGTAGATCTTTTGGGATTGCCGGCGGGGAATTATGATTTGAAAATTATCAGCAGTTCGGGTACGACATATGAAAAATCAGGCATCGCGGTGTCTGCGTATGACCGTTCGGGCTATGCACACTTTCAATATACGTCGGGTGTGGGTGCCTATCAGGATACGGGTGCGTTGAAAAATCAGGCGATCGTGGTTTATGTGACAGAGGAAAATAAAAATTCTGTGACGATTCCGGGCTATGAATCTTATGGAACCGGCATCGGAAACATTTTAAATGGAAAAGGAAACAGTGCGCCATTGTTTACGGCTTTGGCAAAGGATCAGAAAGCACTGGATATCCGCCTGATCGGAACGGTGACAGCACCGGAAGGGCTGACCGAGTATGATGGAACGGGAAATGGCGGAACAAAAGGCGATAACGGAAATATGGCAATTATCCGGAACGCAAAAAATATTACGATCGAGGGTGTCGGTTCGGATGCCTGCATCAACGGCTGGGGTATTTCGTTCTTTGTGGGCAGCGGGTTTGAAAATCACGAGAGTTACGAAGTACGAAATCTTACGTTTAAAAATGCACCGGAAGACGCACTCGGATTTCAGGGAGCCATGTCGGGCAGTAAACTGACAGACCCGATCGAGCATGTGTGGGTTCATCATAACTCGTTTTATCCGGGATACTGTGCAAATCCGGCAGAAAGTGATAAGGCAGAGGGCGACGGTTCCTGTGATTTCAAGCGTGGCCAGTATGCGACACTGGCATACAATTATTATGAAAAGTGTCATAAGACGAATCTGCTCGGTGCGAGTGACAGCAACTTACAATTTCATCTGACATTTCATCATAATTATTATAAAGACTGTGCATCCAGAATGCCACTCGTGCGCCAGGCAGATATTCATTTATATAACAACTATTTTGTCGGCAGTACTTCTACAACGGTGGATGCGAGAGCCAGTGCGTTTGTTTTTTCGGAGGCAAATTATTTTGAAAAATGCAAACGTCCGGTAAAGACGGACGCTGCCACAACGATCGTAAAGTCGTATGGGGATGTGTTTGACCAGTGTACGCAGGATAACAAAGCAACGGTTGTAACAGATCGCGCGCAGACAATTTCCGGAAATTGTACCTATGCAAATTTTGATACAAATGCACAGATTTTTTATTATGACAGTGCAAAAAAAGTGTCGAACGTAGCACATCTGACAGATGCACAGACGGCGAAACAGGAATGTCTGCAAAGAAGTGGTGCCGGAAAGGAATCCGCAGGCGTGGAAATTCCGATCGTACAGCCGAGTCAGCCGAGCGAACCAAGTAAACCGAGTGAGTCGAGCAAGCCGAGTGAACCAAGTAAACCGAGTGAGTCAAGCAAGCCTGTGTCATCCAGTCAGCCTGGTGGTTCCGGCAGCCTTGGTGAAACGAGTCAACCTGTGTCATCTAGTCAGCCAGGCGGTTCCGGCAGCCTTGGCGAAACAAGTCAGCCTGGATCATCGGGTCAGTCTGGTAGTTCGCAGAGCACAGGAGATTGTGGAAAACCGAATACACAGGCAAATGTGAAATGGGAATATGATAAAGCTACAAAGACATTGACACTTCGCGGCGAAGGAGAGACAGCCGATCAGGCAGCGGCATGGGATGCATTTCGAAGTGACATTGCAGCCGTGAAGGTGGAATCCGGCGTGACAAGCCTTGGAAAAACTTTGTTCAAAGATTGTACGAATCTGGTTTCTGTGAATCTGCCGGCGAGTGTGAACCAGATCGCGGCAGAAACGTTTGACGGTTGCGGAAAGCTTGCAAAGATTGTCGTAAATTCAAGTAATAAAACTTATTGCAGTAAAAATGACAGTTTGTTCACGAAAGATTTTAAGACATTACTGCGGGCTGCGGCAAAGAAAGACCTCAACATTTTGGCAGGGGTAGAGACGGTGGAACGCTGTGCCGTAACGGGGGCAGTTGTGCTACAAAAAGTGCGGATCCCGGAAAGTGTGACGAAAATCAGTGGAACGGCGTTTTCGGGATGTACGAATCTGGCGCAGTTTACAGTGGACGAAAATAATAAAAATTACAGCAGTGACGCATACGGACTGTATACAAAAGATCAAACAATTTTTGTTCGCGGCTGCGCAAAGGAAGAAATCAAAGTTGCAGACAGCGTAACAGAGATTGGTCAGGCAGCGTTTGCCGGCTGTCAGACGTTGAAGAACATTCAGTTACCAAAAGGTTTGACCAAAATCGGCGGTCAGGCGTTTGCGGATTGTAAAGGATTGGAAACCGTAGAGATTCCGGAGAGTGTAAAGTCGATCGAGGCAGATGCATTTGAGGGATGTGAGCATCTGATGTTATCTGTAACAAGTGGTTCTTATGCGCAAACCTATGCGAAAGAGCAGCAGATTCCGTATCGGTTAAATGGTGAACCGGTGAGTGAACCGGCGAGTGAACCGGCGAGTGAACCAACAAGTGAGCCGAGTCAGGGATCTGGCAGTACGAGCGGCTCTGACAGCGCAAGTGGATCCGGCAGTGTTTCAAAACCGGACTGGATTCCAAGTTTTCCGAGCGAATGGCCGAGTCTGCCGGGTGGACTGCCAAGTATACCAGGTGAATGGCCGAGTATTCCGAGCGGACTTCCAAGTTTGCCGGGTGAATGGCCGAGCCTGCCGGGTTTCCCAAGTGAGTGGCCAAGCCTGCCAAGTATACCGGGTGAATGGCCGAGTATTCCGAGCTGGAACAATCCAGGTGAGAATCCAAGTAATCCGGATGAAAAACCAAGCAAGCCGTCCGACGAAACTTCTGGAAGCCGTCCGAGCGAGGAACCGGGAAAAGGCAGTGAACCAAGCGAAAAACCGGGCGTTCCAAGTGAGGAGGTAAGCCGTCCGAGTGAGAACCCAAGCGAACCGCCGAGCCAGAGCAGCCGTCCGAGTAAAAACCCAAGTGAACCGCCGAGTCAGGGCAGCCATCCGAGCGAGAATACAAGTGTGCAGCCAAGTCAGAGCAGCCGCCCAAGTGAAGAATCAAATGAAGGAAGCACAACGAGCGAACCGAGTCAGAAACCGGAAGTGCCGAGTACAACCAGTACACCGGCAAGTGTTCCGACAAGCACACCTTCGAGTATACCGAGCGTTCCAAGTGAAAGTCAGCCGTCCGTGAAACCGTCTCAGCCGAAGAAAGTAGAAAAACTGACGGTAAAAGAAACAACGGTTACATTAAAATTAAAACAGACGAAAAAGCTGACGGTGAAACTAAAACCAACCGATGCAGCGGACAAGTCGTTGAAATGCACGAGCAATGAGCCCAAAATCGTCAAAGTATCCGCAAACGGGACGTTGACAGCAAAGAAAGCAGGAGTTGCAAAAGTCACGATCGCATCCAAGGAAAATCCGAAGGCAAAGCAGACGATCACAGTCAAAGTCAAACCAAATGCGGTTTCCGGATTAAAGAAAAAAGCCGTCGCAAAAAACCAGATCAAGGTGGAATGGAAAAAGCAATCCGCTGTGACAGGCTATGAGGTAAGCTATGCTGTCAAAACGAAGAAAAAGACAGCAAAAGCGAAGGTATTTACCACTAAGAAGAACACCGCTGTTTTGAAAAAATTAAACGCAAATACGACCTATAAAATCAAAGTGAGAGCGTATACGAAAAATAAAAACGGTACCGTCTATGGTGACTTTTCCAAAGAACTGAACGTGAAGACGGCGAAAAAATAAAGAGAAAAACAGCCCCGCCGGAAAATCCGGCAGGGCTTTGTTTTTTCTTTTTATCTTAACTCCATTCATCCAGATAAGAATCCAGAAACTCCGGAAACCACATGGAAATCTCACGTTTCGCATGTTCTACAGAATCGGAGCCGTGTACCGTGTTATCGGTTTTTCCTTTTGCATATTTGGCACGGATTGTGCCTTCTGCCGCTTCCGCCGGATCTGTGGCACCGTTGACACGGCGAACGGTGTTTACAGCGTCCTCGCCCTCTAAGATCATGGCTACGAGCGGGCTTCTTGTGATGAAGTCGACCAATTCCTGATAGAATGGTTTATCCTTCAGATCAATGTAGTGCTGGCGTGCGAATTCTTTGTTGATCTTGATCATTTTTAAGGCAACAATTTTTAAGCCTGCTTTTTCATAGAGGTTTAAAATTTCCCCGATATGATTGCCTTCTACGCCGTCTGGTTTTACAAGTGCTAAAGTCTTTTCTGCCATAGTATACTCCCTCCTGGTTTGTAATAGTGTAAATGATAAAGTAACCCAGTGTACTGTCTCATTGATATTCAGCCAAATCCCTTGTTTATTTGCCCATCTGACTGCGTTGGATTCATTCAACGATGCCACCGGCATCGCCTCGTTCATCCGCCTTGCAGATGAACAAATATCCTGCGGCATTTGGCTAAACATCAATGAGACAGTACACTTGCTGTCCATGCTTGTGTATATCCCCCACATAGAACGGTTCTTGTTGAATCTCTATATATATCGTCAGTCAGGACCGTTTTATAAACCTTTTTTTACACGCACAAGCAAATATATTATTATTATATCATAAAGTATAAAAAAATTGACAATAATTTTACGAATTTTACGAAAAATCTTCAATTTACTAAATTTCTATTTATACTACTAATTCCCAGACGGACGTTTCCGGGATTCGGCGGGGAGATTCGCACTGGGGATGGCTGGTTCAAAA
>JBJENW010000229.1:0-10553 GCA_051880395.1 Lachnospiraceae bacterium
ACTTACACCCATATAAAGCGTAATAATTGTATGTAAACAGTAACGATTTCATGTGATTTTCATCTTTTTCCTCTATACTGACTTTTATTTACCGTGGAAAAATGATACACTAATGCAAAAGGAGGAATTTATGAAACTGTTAGTTGTAGAAGATGAGCGTGATTTAAATCATATTATCGTCAATCATCTAAAAGACGACGGATACAATGTGGACGCCTGTTATGACGGAGAATACGCCGTGGATCTGATCGAAAGTATCGAATATGACGGCATTATTTTAGATGTTATGCTGCCAAAGAAAAACGGATTTGATGTATTGAAAGATATTCGAAGCCACGGCATTCAGACACCGGTACTGTTTTTGACCGCCCGCGGGGAAACGGAGGATGTTGTTCGCGGATTAGATCTCGGTGCGGATGAATACATGACAAAACCATTTGTTTTCGACGAACTGATGGCACGGGTACGCGTTTTAACCCGCAAAAAAACGGACCACAAAGAAAATATTTACCGCTGCGGCAATCTCACCATGGATGAAAATCTCCGCAAAGTAAAACGCGGTGAAAAAGAACTCGATCTTTCTCCACGAGAATATGCGATCCTTCTATATATGATACGAAACCAGAACATTATTTTGACCAGAGAACAGATTGAGACCAACGTCTGGGACTTTGATTATGATGGGACATCCAATATCGTGGACGTCTATATCCGTTATCTGCGTCGAAAAGTCGATAACGGATTTGATCAGAAACTGATTCATACGATTCGAGGAGTGGGGTATAAATTATCATGCGAAGATTAAAAAAGCCAACTTCCATTGTTAACTATATTTCCAACTGTTTTACGCTCTTTTTTATCATCGTGCTTTTGATCATGTGGGGTGTCATCTGGTCTCTCTCAAATACCGCGATACGGTCAGATATTCACAGAGAGCTGCGCTTAAATTTAAAACATGGCAGACACCGGATGGTCGAGACCGCAGATGGATGGAAACCGGCAGATTCGTTTGTCTTTTATGACAAAAATGATCATTTGAATTATGTCGTACTCGATCGAAACGGAAAACTTTTATTCGGTTCCTACCCGAAAGGCTTTTCTGCCACCTGCCCCGTCGGAAATCAAACCATGCAGGTCGTAAAAAGCTCTGCCAATCATCAAACTTACTACATTATGGACATTCGAAAACGAAGAGCCGATCTCTATATCCGATGTATTTTGGCAAAAAAAGATATGAACAGCAAATACCAGTTCATACAAAAAGCGACCTTTATCTTCTTTCCAGCTGTCATTCTTCTGCTGTTTGTCATGCGCCATGCACTTGAACGCCAGATCAACCGACGGGTGGAAAAAATCTGTCAAAAAGTTGCGGCGATCGGAAAAGGTGACAACCTTTCCGAGAGAATCAACTATTCCGGCGATTTTGAAGAGCTGCGCGTCTTTTCCGACGCCAGCGATGCCATGCTCGACCGTGTCGAGCAGATGCTCGAATCACAAAAACAGTTTACGGATAACGTTGCACACGAACTTCGCACGCCGCTTGCCGTCATTATGGCACAGTGTGACCACTTAAACGGACGCAGGATTTCAGATGCGGAACAAGCAGAAGGGCTTGATGTCTTGCTGCGACAAAGCAAAAAAATGAATGACATCGTCAACCAGATGTTAAAGCTTTCCCGACTAGAGATGAACCGTACAACGCTCTATTTTGAGGAAGTAGAAATCAGTGAGATCATTTACTCAGTCTGTGATGAGATCACTTATAAAAGTAAAAAAGAAATTGACTTTAAACTCGATGTTCATCAGGAAAAAGCCGAAATTGATATCGGACTGGCCACTGTCTTATTTCAAAATTTGATTGAAAATGCGGTCAAATACGGCGGTGATCCTGCACTTGTACACATTTCTGCATCCGAAACTGCAGATACGATCCATGTCTCCATTACCGACAACGGATGTGGTATCGCAAAAGAAAAACAAAATTCCGTCATGCAGCGCTTCTACCGTGGAGGCGGCAGTGACGATATGGGAAGCAAAGAAGTGGAAGGTTTTGGTCTTGGACTTCCACTTGCACACACCATCGCCCTGAAACACGGCGGTGATATCACGGTTTACAGCGAAGTCAATGTCGGCAGTACCTTTACCGTCATTCTTCCAAAGAAACAAAAAATGACAAATTCTTAATTTTTCTTTAATTTTTTTTTGCTAAATTATTACTGTCAATAAGGCAATATGTTCTCTCGTAGTCTCTTTTTGCCTGATTTCGTGAGGACATAACTATGTTCTCTCGGAATCTCTTTGTGCTTGATTTTGTGAGATGATTTTTTGTCAGATGTGCACAAATTTATGAGGCGTACGTGGAGCGTACGTTGATTAAATTTGTGTGCATCTGGCGGAAAATCAGCCGCAAAAGCGGGCGCAAGGGAGATTCTGAGAGAACACAACTTACTTAGGGAGGGAATTACCATGCAATACAGAGATCAAATTATTGCAAACGAACACAATTTATACTGGCAGCAATTAGAAATCGATCGTGCTGCAAGGGAAAGACAATTAGAACAGAAAGCATTTACCGTATGGATGACCGGTTTATCCGGATCTGGAAAATCCACGGTTGCAAATGAATTAGAAAAAAGACTGGTATCTATGGGGAAACACACCATGCTTCTCGACGGTGACAATGTACGTCTGGGATTAAACTCAAATCTGGGCTTTTCTCCTGAGGACCGTATAGAAAATATCCGCCGCGTGGCAGAGGTTGCAAAACTTTTAAACGATGCCGGTATCATTGTTATTACCGCTTTTATCTCACCGTTTCACGCAGACCGCAAACGTGCAGCCGAAATCATCGGCGACGGTTTCACCGAGATTTTTATCGACACACCGTTAAGTGTCTGTGAAGAACGTGACGTGAAAGGCTTATATAAACGCGCCAGAAACGGCGAAGTCAAAGATTTCACCGGCATCTCCAGCCCATTCGAAAAGCCAAAGAATGCCGCACTGACCATTCGCACCGATAACACTGAATTATCAGAAAACGTGGACAAGATCATTGCATGTCTGTGGCCACAGTTATATGCTGACTACGGCGGACGCACTTACATCTACGGTGCAGGAATTTAAGTACAGAGGAGAACTGAAACAATGAAAACGCTTTATTTACACATTGGTCTTCACAAAACCGGAACTACTGCGATCCAGAGATTCTTAGCAGCTAATACGGAATATCTGGAATCACAGAGCTATTGCTTTAAGCTCGTTCCCCTTTCTTACCCTCGGGCTTCAAAATATCGCAATGCGCATTTTATCAATGCAAAAATGTACGATGAAAACGGGAATTTTGATCCCGCACTGACTCGCGAACGACAGGAAGCGGGTATGAAGCTTGTCTTAGAGTGGTTTGAAACCTATGACAATGTCATTTTATCAGACGAAGGTATCTGGGTCAGCACAGGACGAAAAGATGCCAATGCATTTGACGTGGCTCTTGAATACGCGAAAAAGTATAATTTCCAGTTAAAGGTCATCGTTTATCTGCGCAGGCAGGATGAACTGATCTGTTCCTGGTGGAAACAGCGTGTTCGTACCGGAATGCGCTACGATGATTGGGAAACAGTCATGGCAGACCTTCCGTCTTACTTTAAAATGGATTACGAAAAAGGCTTAAAGCTGCTTGAACAGAAAGTGGGACCGGATGCTGTAATTGTTCGCCGCTATGATCCAAAACGCTTTTCGGGACCTGGAAATACGATTTATTCGGATTTTCTTGAATCAATCGGTTTAGAATATAACGATCGGTATGTAATCCCTACGGATCTTGTAAACCCAAGTTTTCCGGACAGTTATACAGAGATCAAGCGTATTTTAAACGATCTGAATACACCGGAGAGTTCTTTTAACGATGCAGATATTCTGTATCTGGAAAAACTTTGCGAGCGTTGTACGATCGAGCTGGAACATGAGCGTACTTCATTCTTTTCCAAAGAAGAACATATCGCTTTTTTAAAGAAATACGAAAAAAGCAATGCCGCTGTCGCAAAGAAATATTTTAACAGCGATGAACCTCTGTTTACCGAAAATTTTAAGGATCTTCCGAAATTTGATCCGAATTCCTACACGCATCAGGAAGAGATCATTCGATTTTTCGGTGCAGCCTGTCTGCAGCAGGAAAAAGAACTTTCTGCTCTGCGGCAGGATGTGAAAGCCTTGAAAAAGCAGGTGGATGCCCACACACGAAAGCTCAAGCCTCATATTCCGGGCTTATGGCGTGTACGTCGGTTCTTCCGAAATTTATTTAAAAAATAGTTTTTATCCATGAGGCAACAGGAAACATCTTTTTGAAAATCAGTACCCATGTGTTTCCTGTTGCTGCCAATCTTAGTAATCTGTAACGGACATTCCCTTCCTTATACCTATCATACAATCAACAAATGGAGGTTATCTAATATGAAAACATTATATTTACACATTGGACTTCCAAAAACAGGAACTTCTGCAATCCAAAAGTTTTTATTTACCAATAAAGATACTTTGTCCGAGCAAGGGTATTGTTATGAACGTATGCCTTTTTTCTATAACAAAATCGGTCCAAACCGAAACGGACATTTTTTAGTAGCAAAAAAATATGATCCAAATGGAACCTATGATCCAGTTCAAACCCGTATGCATATGGAAGAAGGAATGAAAATTGTTTTAGATTGGTTCCAAACCTATGATAATGTTCTTTTGTCCGAAGAAGATATTTGGATCGTTTCCAATCGAAAGCAGGAAAATCCGCTTGATCTTGTATTGGAATACAGCCAGAAATATCATTTTGCAATAAAAGTCGTCGTTTATCTGCGAAGACAGGACGATTTGATCAATTCCTGGTGGAAGCAGCAGGTTCGCGCCCGCACTCGAAAGCCAACCTGCGACTGGAAACAGATTCTCACCAAGGTACCACCCCACTTTAACATCAACTATCAGAAGGTGTTGACCCAAATGGAAGCAAAAATCCCAGCGGACGCATTGATCGTGCGACGTTATGATAAAGAGCTGTTTCGCCATCTAAATACTACCATCTATTCCGATTTTATCCATGCCATTGGATTGGAATGGAGCGAACATTATACGATCCCAGAAACTTTAACGAATCCAAGTTTTCCTGACAGTTATACGGAGATCAAGCGCATTTTTAATGGTTTAAATACGCCTGACAGTTCTTTTTCCGATGCAGACCTTCGTTATCTGGGACGTTTGGCACTACGCTGCACCAAAGAGCTGGAACATGAAGATACCTCTTTATTTTCCAAAACGGAACGCGCCTTGTTTTTAAAAAAATATAAAAAAAGTAATGCTTTCGTTGCAAAAAAATATTTCCACAGTGAAGAACCCTTGTTTTCTGAAGATCTCCCGGATACTCCGAAATTCGATCCCACTTCCTATGCACATCAGGAAGAAATGATCCGATTTTTCGGTGCCGCCTTTCTGCAGCAAAGGCAGGAACTCTCTGCTTTGAAACAGCAGCTAACCGAATTAAAAACGCAGATTGATACGAACACTTGCAAACTAAATCGACGCCTTCTGGTTTTGTAGTGCACGCATCAAATCTGCAGTAACGGAAACCGTATCTCCACTCGGAAAATATCTCCGTCAACCGTAATCTGCATTGTTCCATTCATCAAAACAGTCAGATTTCGCGCAATGGAAAGTCCCAATCCGCTGCCCTCAGTGGATCGGGATTCATCCCCGCGCGTGAATCGTTCCGTCAGTTCTTCCCCTTTCACCTTGATCTCCTGCTGGGAAATATTTCGAATCGAAAAGACTGCCATATCATCTTCGGTTTTCAATTCCACATACACACGCGTGCGCTCCATTGCATATTTTGCCACATTATTATAAAGATTTTCTATCACACGCCAGATGCGTCTGCCGTCCGCCTCGATCATCACAGATTCTTTCGGAAGTTTTGTCACCGCCATTAGCTGCTTTTCTTCAAATTTCTCATTGAATTCTCCCGCCGTCTGATAGATCAATTCCAACATATCAATGGGCATCATCTCCAATGTAATATTTCCGGAGCTGATCTTCGATGCCTCCACCAGATCCTCTGTCAACTGCTTCAGGCGCTGCGACTTTTCCATCAAAATATCCACGTATCGATTGGTTGTCTCATCCTCTATATGCTGCATTTTGATCAGATTCGTATAATTGATGATCGAAGTCAGCGGTGTCTTGATATCATGAGAGACATTCGTGATCAGATCCGCTTTCATCCGCTCATTTTTCATACTTGCATCCACTGCGTTCTGCAATCCTTCTCCAATGCGGTTGATTCCTTCTGCCAGTTTCTTATTCTGCGCGTAAAAACCGTCCGTAGAAATCTGATATTCCAATTCTCCGCTGCTGATGCGCTGCACCCCCTGCATGATCCGTTTGCGCTGCATCGACTCTCTGATATACAGCACTCCTTCTATGGCTAAATCCATACAAAACAACACCATGCCCATCTTACTCTTTTTTGCAAACGCCAGATAGGAAAATCCCACCGTTAAAATTATCTGCGCTCCATAAATCAGAAGCAGCTGCACCGTCAATCTTCGATTGAGAAACGCTTTTTTTGCGATGCCGCAAAAAACGTACAATAAGCTATCGGTCCAAAGTGTTCGCGCTTTGATTCGTCGAACCAAACTCAGGTATTGAATCGCACCACCAATAAATCCGACCGTCGTCAATGTTCCTGCCATAATAAAAATTCCCGGTATCTTCCACATATTTCCTGTCACAAGACGAATATACAGACAGATCATTGCTGCCAGAAACAAGATAAAACCTGCGATCAAAAACTCCGTCTTGATTCGGTCATACATATTTAGCTGAATGACTTCCTTGCCCGTTTGTTCCTCCTGCAGGGCTGTTTCAAGTGTATGACCGGACGCAGATGTCAAAAACAATATACAGACCAGCCACAGCATGCTGCCGAGGAGTGATGTAAGAATTGCAGGCCAGATCAACGGACAGAGACTTTCATACTCTTCTTTTGTATCACGAAAAGCATCCTCATACGGATACTCCGTATCCACTGCAAACATCATCTCACTGTAGCCGCTAAAACTCTGCAATTGCTTTCCTTTTCCATAGATAAACGATCTTACGCCTTTCACATTTGTAAAAAAGCGATCCTGTTGTGTATTCCAGTACAAACACGCTCCTTTCTCTTTTCCAAACGCTTCCACAGCCCGCTCAGAAATATCGGTACAGTTTGTTCGAATCGTTTTTTGTTCTTTATCCTGAATCCAAAAATAAAAATTGCAATCCTGTTTCTCATAGGTTGTATGCAAACGATGGTACTCCGATGCATCCTCCAAAATCTCGTCGAGTACCTGCTTTAGCTGCATGGATGTCCTCTCAGCCTGCTCGATCGTTAACTCGCGGTCAAGAATCTGCTGCTTGAGGGTCTTTCCGACGGAAGGATTCTCCTGTTCCTCCAAAATTTTTCCATATGTGCGGATCGTCTGATCTGTCCAGTTCAATCGAGACAAAAATTCTTCCACAGGCGCCGTCGGATCATCCAAATTAAGAAGTGGCTCTTCCACTTGATTTGACAACTCTTGTACCCCGCGATTATATAGTTCGATATCCAGATCCGAAATCTGGTGCAGTGTTTGATGAAAAGATTTCAATTTCCGATTTCCGACCCAGATTGCACCATCCTGTGTATAAACACCGTTTTTCTCACTTAAATGAATTTTGCAGGAAAACGTCTGCTGTTGGTATCCTCTTTTTGCCCACTCTTCCAGTGTACTGACCGGATACGATAAATCCGGATCTTTTTCGTGCGAAAATCCTGGATTTTGTGGTGGATCAAGCTGTCGATTTCCTTTTAAAGCGGCATACTCGGAAATTCCGATGACCTTATTACTGTCATACCCCTCTTCTCCCTCAAAAATATTTTTCAGAAAAAAAAGATGCTCGATCTCTTTTACTGAATCTTCAAACTGGTTTTGAAACATCTGTGACTCTTCAAATTTCTGACCCGCAGTACTTCCCACACCGATCACCTGATCCCGCACCAGAAATCCAAGAATAAACAGGCTGACTACAATTGCGATCGACAATACCCCCTGCAGACACAGCACCGCCATTTTTTTTCCATTACTCACATACTTTTTCTTCATAAACCTTCCTCATTTAATACTTTTCGAGTTTATATCCAACCCCCCAGACCACTTTCAAATACCGTGGTTCTTTTGGATTGATCTCGATCTTTTCCCGAATATGCCGGATATGTACCGCAACCGTGTTGTCCGCACCGATCGCATTTTCATTCCAGATTTTTTCATAAATCTGATTAATAGAAAAAACTTTTCCCTGATTCTGCATCAAAAGCAGCAAAATATTGTACTCGATCGGGGTAAGCCGAATCAGCTCTCCGTCCACGCTGACTTGTTTGAGATCATCGTTTAACACCAGCCCGCCGGTCTTATATACTTTTTTCTGATCGACCGGCGCATTAGAAAATTCCGTATAACGGCGCAGTTGGGAACGCACACGTGCCAACAGCTCCAACGGATTAAACGGCTTTGTCAGATAATCATCCGCGCCGATATTCAATCCCAGAATCTTATCCGCATCCTCGGATTTTGCCGACAAAATAATGATCGGAATCTGATTCTCTGCCTGCTGGCGGATGCGCATCGTTGCGCGGATCCCGTCGAGCTTTGGCATCATCACATCGAGGATGATCAACTGCACATCGTTCATCTCTAACTGCTGCAGTGCCTGCTCGCCGTCATAAGCCTTTACGACATCCAATCCTTCCTGCTTTAAATAGATCTCTATCGCATCCACGATCTCGTGGTCATCATCACATACTAAAACCGTCATTTCTTTCGCTCCTGTTCTTTTTTCTTTTATCATACCTTATTTCTTTGGAAAAATCTTTGCGATTTTCTTAAGGTTACAAAAAAGCAGCCGTTTTTTCAAAAACGACCGCCACTTTCTCATTTATTTTTTTCCAAAGGAAAAGAAACGTCCTTTTTTCTCCCGCGCGGCATCTGATTCCTGCTCTTTCTCCGGCGCATCTACATATAAATCTTCCTGATAGAGATCCTCCGGCTCCTTCTTTGCGGGTTTTTGAGACTCTTTGACAGATTCCGTTTCCTCCAGTTTCTTCTCCCCATTTTTCCATTTAAAATATTCACTGTCTAAATTGACATGAATCTCCGGTGCCTCTGGCTTCTTCTCTGTCTCGACAGATACTTCTTCCTTTTCCGATTCTTCCTCGTCATTTAACGGAATTCCATGCGCTTCGAAATAAGCCTTATTGATCTTGATCTCCGGCTTTGCGTAACGACTCTGCTCATTTCGAATCGCTTTCTTTTTATCGCCCTCTTTTTCTTTACGCTTTTCCTCTTCCCGCTGACGATTTACATCCTCGATCATCTTAAGATACTTTTCTGTATCTTTCATATTCTGGAGCTGTTCTTTCAGCTCAGACTGATTTTCACGCACAACTTCTCGATTCTGTTTCAGTGTCTCCGTAAAATCCTTCATCGTTTTTTCAAATTGTTCACTGGCTTCCTTCATAATATCCTGGACTCTGCCAAGCGCATCCTCGGTGTATAAAACAGATGCCGCATACACATCCTCTGCCTGCCCCTGTGCTTTCTTCACCAGATATTCCCCGCGGTGTTTTGCATCGCGCTCTGCCTGTTCACGTGTCTGCTTCGTCAGTTCATAGTCGTCCTTGATCTCCTCTAACACTTCCATGAACCGTGCCAGCAGCGAATATGCCTCTTTCTTATTTACCACGACAAACGATTCGTTTTTTTCATACGTTCTTCCCTTTGACAAAAAAACCCTGATATCGCGCAGTACTGTTTCCAAGTCGTCTTTGCTTTCCATAAAACTGCTCCTTTACCCTACAACATTCATAGTTAAGAATATAACACATTCCGCGTAGGTGCGCA
Organism: Lachnospiraceae bacterium; assembly: GCA_051880395.1. GTDB lineage: Bacteria > Bacillota > Clostridia > Lachnospirales > Lachnospiraceae > JBJENW01. The sequence continues at coordinate 9,951 of JBJENW010000229.1, forward strand.
AGCCCCGCTGTTTCATGCCTCACGGAAAATATCTCAACCTCGGGGGCTCCCTACACGGACGTTTCCGAGATTCGGGCAGGCGCAGAGCACGGGGCATCCTCTTACAGCGTGGCTAGACAGAAATGAAGTAAGTTTCGACGGGCAGTTCTGCGATGCTTTATTTTTGCTGTTTTTTGAAGGTTGGACAATCGGCACATCCTGTTCGCCCGGCTAAGAATCAAAACCAGATTCTTTTCCGGGCGGACAGGATGCACCGATTGTTCAACAACCAAAAAACAGCAAAGGCATCACATAACTGCCCATCGGAACTTACTATCATTTCCGTCAAAGCCACGCTGTAAGAGGATGCCCCGTGCTCTGCGCCTGCCCGAATCCCGGAAACTGTGTATTGAAAACGGTAGATTGAGATCTGTTTCTTAGGAAAAAAGTGCTGCAGCCGAAACGATTCACTTTTTATCTTAGTAAAATACTTTCGGTCGAAGTATCGTCCACACACTTACACTCATATAAAGCATAAACATGGTGTGCACAGTAACGGCATTTTGTTCTGAAGAAAAATATCTCAACCATCCGGTTCCAATACACAGTTTCCGGCATTCGGCG
>JBJENW010000230.1:0-10552 GCA_051880395.1 Lachnospiraceae bacterium
GATAAAGCTTCGGGTGGCCAATATAATAGAACCTGCACACTTACGCCCATATAAAACGTAAGTGCGTGTACAGACAAAAAGCTTGCGTTTACCGTGGACAGTCACCTTTTTTCGGGCTGGCAGATTTTTTTATTTTTTTTGCAACAATCCGGGATGTAGAAAAGTGTTATATATGTAAAGCGAAAAAAAGAAAGCTTTTTTACAAGGAGATGTGACCGGGCCCGTCACAAATGGATGAGGATGGAAAAGGAGATTTTAGCTATGAAAAAAAAATGGATAAATTTAGTTATAGCAGGTTTATGTGTGACGGCGCTGACAGGATGCGCACCGGATGCGAAAGAGCAGAAAACAGAAAAACGGATGCAGCATGCAGTAACAGAGGAACAACAAAGTGCACAGGCACGAAAGAAGGAGGCACAAGAGAAACTATGGAGTAAAGGAAAGGAACAGATACAGGCAAGCAACATGAGTGCCGAAAAAAAGGATGAGATGCCAAAAGGGTATGTGCGTAGAGATGAGGTGCAGATGCATCACTTTATGGGAAAAGATCTATTGATCCATATACCGGAAAATTTTTATTGGTACGAAGAGATGGATGAGGACAAAGATAACTACAGTGTATTTGTGGAACGAGGAGATGGAAGAGAAACGCTGTTTATCGGTTTGTGTGAAAAATGGGCAGATATAGATGAATCGTTTTGTGATGAAGAATTACAGGTTCCGTATTATGCCGAGGGAACCGAGTCTGCCGTTCAAACAGCAGAGGTAGAAGGGCGTAGCGTATATTATAAAATGATAGATTACAATTATGTGGATGGAAGAGGAAAACATGTAGAGTATGAGACGATCAAAGCTGTATGTGAAGTGGATTCGGATTATTTTCTGCAGGTAGAGACATCCGGACTGAGTGGAGAGAAAGCAGATTTTGAAGAAATTAAGGAACTGTTTACGTTTGAAGAAGTAGAGTAAGCAAGGGAGAGGAGAAAGTAAGATGAAAAGAAGAAGTATGGCATGGATCGCATTGGGATTGAGTATCAGTCTTTTGGCAGGCTGTGGAACAGAGAAAACAACAAGCGGCGTCAAAAATGCAGCAGCAGTCACAGATGCAGATGGAAAACAAATGACGGTATCAGAGGTTTCGCGGGCAGATGTTTTGATGCAGATTCAGGAGAGATATGCAGGACAGAAAGAATATGAATATGCAGATCCAATGTATAATTTAGAAGAAGATCATATATTTACGTTTCCGATGGGAAAGGAATTTTTAGAGAAAGCATCGGAGCGGTTTGATGAAAATGAGATTCCGGTGCGTGTATTTTCCGACCGAAATTTGAAACAGGAAGTGCTTTTAAATTGGAAATATGATGAGGAAAATATGCAGCTCGTTGTGGCATCTGACCCGAGAAGAGCGTTCAATTATGATAAGGAGCGGGAGTTAGATGATAGCTGGGGAGACGATGACAAAACGGATGACGTATATGAAAAATATAGTGAAGGAAGCAGCTGGGGAAGCCGGAGTAAGTTTTGGATGGTGCAGTATTTTGACTTCGATACAGGAGAAAAACTAAAACAGCCGATCGTAACCGTATTTTCGATTGCGCGAAAACTCAACACACCGACGTTAAAGCAGAAGGTTGGGAAAAACGGATATTATACGCTGAGCTGGAGTGAAGTGGAAGGCGCGGACCATTATGAAGTGTATGAGTTAGATAGTGATATGGAAAGCGCCACTTTGCAGTGCACAACAGAAGAAACATCTTGTACGGTCAACGATTTCGAGTCAGAAAAGCAGTTTCTTGACGAAGAAGAACAAGAAGAGAATGATGGAAAAGTATCCATGATGAATATTATGCTTCCGGATGAAGAATCACGTAGTTTTTTTGTAGTGGCAAAATCAAAAGATGGAGACTGCTCCGGAATGAGTAATGAGTGCAAACCGGTGGAAATCGCAAATCAAATTCCAAGAAATATGAAGTCTTCTTTTGAAACAGAGTATGAAGGAGAAAGTGTACTGGAATTACCGGCATTTGCGGAAGTGGAGATGTTAGACGGATCGGTTGCAAAATTCCTGTTGGATTATAGCAATGCAGAGGCAGAAGAGTATGCAGGGGATTCCGTGCTTTTGCGCGTGCCATTTCAGAATTTGGATCTGATCATGTTTGATCTGGTTTTGGATGGAATCGGCGAGAGTGCGTATAAGGAGCAGGAAGAAGAGTTAGAACAACGGCAAAAAGAATTGGAAACAAAATCGGCTCGACCAGAGGAAGAGATTGATATTCCATATGTACCGGATAATACCGAGGAACCAGAGAAAGAGGAACCGGAGAAAGAAGAACCGGAGAAAGAAGAACCGGAGAAAGAGGAGCCGGAGAAAGAGGAACCGGAGAAAGAAGAGCCGGAGAAAGAGGAACCGGAGAAAGAAGAACCGGAGAAAGAGGAGCCGGAGAAAGAAGAACCGGAGAAAGAAGAACCAGAGAAAGAAGAACCAGAGAAGAAAACAACCACAGAACCGGCTGGGTTAGATGTTGCAAGCAATGTATCGGATACGCTATATGCGAATACAGCTTTAAGTGAATGGATTGCATGGAACCTTTTGGCACATGAGGAGCAGATTGCTTTAAACGATTTCCCAGAGGCAAGTGACAGTGAATATTTGTCGGATGCGTTTTTAGAGGCATACAATCAAAATCCATTGTGCGGAATTTTGGAAAACCTTTCTTATGATTATGAAAAGAACTGCTTAAATGTCTCCTATATTCAGAATGCAGAGGAAACAAAAAAGATGCAGCAGGATTCTTTGCAAAAGGCGAGTGAGATTGCAGATGAGATCATCAAAGATGGCATGAGCGATTATGAAAAAGAGCTGGCGATCAATCAATATCTGTGCGAACATGCATCGTATAATAAAGAAATCATGGACTATATCAGCGAAGCAGGTACCATAGATGAAGAGGCAGTAAAAAAATTCTCGAATTCCTTTACACCGTATGGAATTTTAGTGGAAAATCTGGGTGTTTGTGAATCTTATTCAGAGGCATTTCAATTAGTTGCAAGAGCAGCAGGATTAGATTCTATCATTGTGACTGGACAGCTTGACGGTGTGAACCATGAATGGAACCGGGTGAAATTAGATGAAAGCTGGTATACGCTCGATGTTACAAATAACGATAATGAGGTGATATCCAATGCACTCTTTAATCTGTCGGATGATACGGCAAAAGAAATTCTGCTTCAGAGTACAGATGCATTGATGGATGAATTTATCGGCAACTATACTGCTTCTGATATGGATCACGAATATTATACGATGAGTGGATTGTATACAGAGGATGCAGACGAAGCAGCGAAAAAGCTGGCAGAAGCCCTGGATGCAGATGGAAAAGCTGCTGTTCGTATGGACAGTTCATTAGGCGGAGAATCGGTGGATACGATCGTGCAAAAAAGTGTAGATCAGTCAGGCGTAGATTCTGCACGTTACTATCAATTTGCAAATGTCATCGTGCTTACGAAAGAATAGAAGTAAAATAGAAAAAAATGTTGCAAGTACCACTTTTTTCCAGTATGCTAGAAGTGTTTGATACAGAATGGAAGGGAGTTTTTAAGTGAAAATACAGTGTGGAAAAAGCGAATATCCGATAGAAGAAGTCATTGACAGATATAATGAGATGCTTTTTCGTCTGGCAATGGCGCGTATGCAGCAGAAAGAAGACGCGGAAGAAGTGGTACAGGATACATTTTTGCGTTTGATCACGCAGGTGAAAAAAGGGAAGACATTTGAAGATGAGGAGCATTTAAAGGCTTGGCTTTTGACCGTTGCCGTCAATCGCGGAAAGTCCATTCTGACATTGGCATGGAATCGGCGGACGCAGGGGATGAGCGAGGTACATGAGATGGCTGCACCAGAAAATGAGGAAGGATATGCTTATGCATTTGTCAGCCGTCTTCCGGAAAAATATCGCGTGGCAATTGATCTATTTTATTATGAGGAATTAACGACCGAACAGATTGCGGCTATCATGAAAACAAAGCCGGCGACGGTACGCTCATATCTGCATAGAGGACGTGAACGATTAAAAGAAATGATGGAGGCAGAGAATTATGTGGGATGAGAAACAATTTTTTGAGGAATATAAAAAAGAATCCAAACAGATTCAGCCGGATCCGGACTTTACAAAGAAAATGAAAGCTTTGGCAAAGCAGGAAGAAGTCAAAAAGCCGAAGATGCCGGTTATGCGTGTGGCAGCAGTCGCAGCGTCCTTTGTGATCTGCATTGGGGTAGGAGCAGTTGCATGGAATGGAATACATTCTGCGAAGAATAGTCAGATGGAACATTCCTATCTGGCAGGGGCAGCAGAAAATTCGCAAGAGATACAGCAGGGAGAAATGAATACAGAAGAAACCGAAATGATGCAGGATACAACCGAGGAGGCTTCTGTGACGCAAAACAGTGAAGATGTGTTAAAGGAAGCAGTAGAAGCGATGCGTCAGGGGGCAGATGTGCGGGATGGAGAAGGAAATATGGTCTCAGAACAAGAGCAACAGGAGTTGTTTGAACTGTTAAAGAATGTGGAGAGCAGCTCGGAGGATGTATCAGAGAAAGCTATAATGAAATGTTATCAGATAGAAGAAGGAGAAACGATTTTTACGATTGAAATCTATGAGGAGAATTATATTCAGATAAATGGAAGCGTTTATAAGAAATAACCGTGATATGTGGGGATCATGAACCGGCAAGGGACGAATGAAAAAAGAACATGGAAAATAATGGTTGTTCGTCCCTGGGATGTTTGTTATAATAAATCTGTCGATGTCATAAAATGGATAAAGACAATGCGTGGTAGGGAGCATGAAAAAAGAAAGGAAAAAAGTTATGAAACGGACATGGAAACAACTTTGTATTGCACTTGCAGTGGTTCTTGCAGCCGCATTCTTTGGAAGCGTTGCTGCGCCAACAGTTGTAGAAGCAAAAACATATTCGGTATCTGCTAATACAAATTATAAGAAAGCACCTGCTTTAAAGCTGAAACGAGTATATCTTGTAAAAGCAAAAAAGAATTACGGAATCACAAAATTTACCGCGCCGTCGAACGGAAAATATGCGGTTAAAATTTCAAACATTCACACGATAGGTGTTCAAAAAAACACCATTAATGATTCTCATCTGGGAAATTTCCGGATAAAAAAATTGAGAAATAATTATCTTTGGCCACAGGATGTAAAAACAAAAGGTGGAAAAACAAGTTGTGTGAATATGGCAACATCGTATTTTTATAAAAATTATACGACAAAAGGAAAAGTTACCACGTATACAGATCTGCCTTCAAGAGAAGCAGTGATCTCCTTAAAAAAAGGTGAAACCATATACTGTGATTTATTTTACACAGGCAAAAAATGCACATATAATCTACAGATTAAAAAGAAATAAACTGGAAAAGGAATCTCTATCATGTAAAAAGTTTCGGGAGAATACAATATGTTTCTCCCGAAACTTTTTTATATGACTTTATTTGTGTTCCTGCAACCAGCGCATGGCAGCATAAGCGTAAACGGCACTTCCGTGAGCAAGAACGGAATCGTCAAATTTTACTTTTGGATGATGCTGTGGGTAACAGTATCCTTTGTCCGGCTCGCCGGCCGCGAGGGCGAGCATGATAGATGGGACTTTTTGACTGACATATGCAAAATCTTCAGAGCCGGCAGATTTTGGAGTTTTTCCGCTTTGGTTGATCTCAGCAGCCGTAAAAGCTTTCTGTGGACCGAGCAGTTCCTTCATATAGGTGGCAGCACAGGCAGACAGATCGAAATCATTTTTCAGAGTCGGGCATCCGCTTCCAAATGTTACAGCCGCACTTGCGCGGAAAGATTTGGCGATGCCTTCTGAAATTTCTGTCATTCGCTGTTTCAAAAAAGAACGGACTTCTTCATCATACGTGCGGAGCGTTCCGCCTAATTCCACGCTATCCGGAATCGCATTATCGGCATTTCCACCGTGAATGCTTCCGATGGTGAGGACAGCTTCATCGACGAGAGCGAGCTCTCTTGCATGTAATTCCTGTAGTCCGGTAATGATGTGGGCAGCGATCGTGATCGGGTCAACTCCGTTATTTGGCATGGAACCGTGACAGCCTTTTCCCTGAATGTTGATTTTGAAATAATCGGCAGCCGGTGCACTGACGCCGCCGTCACTGACAATGACAGTTCCGGCAGGCATTGGCATACCGGCCATCACATGAATCATAAGGGCTGCATCGACATCCGGATCTTTTAACAGGCCTGCTTCGATCATGTCATGAGAGCCTTCAAAAACCTCCTCTGCAGGCTGAAAATCAAGTTTGATAATGCCATCAATTTCATCTTCATGCGCTTTCAAAAGTTTGGCGGCACCGAGCAGCATTGTTGTATGCATATCGTGACCGCAGGCATGCATTTTACCAGCTGTGGTGGAGGCAAAATCGACATCGGCTTCCTCCTGAATCGGAAGCGCATCCATATCTGCACGGATCAGGAATACCTTTCCTGTTTTTTTGCCTCCGACGAGAACGGTGAGACCGGATTTTCCGCATTCTTTTGGTTCATATCCCATAGAAATTAGTTCTTTTTTTACAAATGCTGTGGTATTAGACAGATCAAATTCTGTTTCCGGGTGGGCGTGCAGATAATGTCTGGTCTGAACTAAGTAATCCGCATTTTTTTCCGCTTCTTGCAGTAATTGGCTTGCATTCATAGAAAATCACTCCTAACTGTATTATTTTCAGAATATTTTTCGACTATAGGATATTATAGCACAAAAAAAGAAAAAATAACATATGATAAGAATTATTTTGAAACGAACGATTCGGTTAGATTCAGTAAATGAGGGAAAATGCCGATATATATTTAGATAGAATGTGAACTTCACTCGTATGGCGAAAATGCCGTACGGTCAGAGAGGATGAATGGTATGACCTGGTTGTATTTGCTGGCATTTGTAATCTCAGTTGTTATTTTGGCTGTAGTGATCATGAAGGGAAGAACACAGAACATTTATTGGATATTGATGGCTGTTATCGTAGTAAACGGCACGGCGGGGTATTTGATGATCGTGACGGCACACGAATTGGAAACAGCTATTTTTGCAAATAAACTGTCATATATAGCAAACTGTTTTTTTCCATTGGTGTTGTTTTTGATGCTTGCGGAGTTATGCCAGTGGAAAATCAGTAAAGAAATGGTGGTATGTCTGACAGGGTATTCTCTGATTATAATGATCTGTGTGATGTCGGTTGGGTATAATAATGTTTATTATACGAATGTGGAATTGGGATTTTATCATGGGGTAGGATATCTGATTCGGACATATGGTCTGGCACATGCAATGTATCTGGTGATGTTGTGTGGATATCTGATCGCAATTTTTGCTGAGGTTGTATATGCTTTTTTTCACAGTACAAAAGTGTCATTTCGTACAGTGGCAATATTGGGAATGACATGGATTTTGACAACATTGCTTTATGGGGGACAGAAGGCATGTGAGATTCGCCTGGAGATTTTGCCTTTTTTGTATGTAGTCGATCTGTTTGTATTTTTGCTGATGAGCAACCGTATGAATTTGTATGCGATGACAGTGGATGAAGAGGGGGATGAAGAAGAGTCGAGGGAAGAATGTGGAAGGCTTGTGTTTGATAGTAGAAGAAATTACATGGGCGGGAATCTGTTTGCACAACAACTATTTCCGGAATTAAAAAAATTACGGATTGATTCGCCGGTGACATGGACGGAAAATGAGTTATTGGATACACTGGTGGGATGGCTGGAACGATATGCACAAGGAACAGAAGCGGATACACAGGAGTTTGAAGCGTCGGATCGGATCCTAAGATTTACGATCAAGATTCTTTGGAGTGGACAGTTTGGTATTCGAAAAGGATATCGGATTGAATTTATAGACGTGACAACAGAGCGCAATTATGTGCAGATGATCGAGCAGTACAGTGATGATCTGAAACGGGAAGTATTTGTGAAAACGAGAGATATTTCTCGGATGAAAGATAAGCTGGTACTTGGGATGGCGTGTATGGTAGAAAGTCGTGATAACAGTACGGGCGGACATATTAAGCGAACAAGTACGGTTGTGCGGATTTTTTCCAGACGCCTGTTAGAAGAACCAGAGGAGTTTGGCATCACAGAAAAATTTTTGGACAATGTAGTAAAAGCGGCGCCTATGCATGATCTTGGTAAAATTGCAGTTGATGACAGGGTTTTGCGAAAGCAGGGAAAATATACAGAGCAGGAATATGAAGAAATGAAAATACATACAGTGGAAGGAGCACGAATAGTGGATACGATTCTGACAGATGTAGAGGATCCGTATTTTGTGGAAATTGCAATCAATGTGGCACATTATCACCATGAAAAATGGGACGGAAGCGGGTATCCGGAAGGGTTACATAGTGACCAGATCCCGTTAGAGGCGCGTATTATGGCTCTTGCGGATGTATTTGATGCGTTGGTGAGTAAGCGATGTTATAAGGAAGCAATGTCTTATACAGAAGCGTTTAATATTATTGAGGATTCTCTGGGAACACATTTTGATCCGGATTTGGGTGAAGCGTTTCTGGATTGTCGGGAGGACCTGGAGGATTTTTATGATACAGAGGCAAAAGGTCTGTAACAATTAGAAGAAAGGAAAAGCGTATGAGTGAGATCAAAGAAGAAGATGTAAAAGAAGCAATCAGAAAAAAAGAGCTGATCGCCTATTATCAGCCGAAATATGATGCACTGACAAGTGCTTTAAAAGGTGCGGAAGCGTTGGTACGCTGGCAGAGAGCGGATGGCACGATGGTGATGCCGGGCAGTTTTATTCCACTGGTGGAAAAAGGAGATCTGGTGTTGGATGTGGATTGGTACATATTACAGGAGGTTTGCGCGTTTCAAAGAAGACAGATGGACGCAGATCAGCCTCTTGTCACGATTTCTGTAAATTTTTCCAGACGTCATTTAGGGGAAGAACGGTTTCACGAGAGAATCTGTGAAGTGGTGGATTCATATGCCATTCCACACGATAAGATTGAGGTAGAATTGACAGAATCTGCGATGATGGAGCGTCCGGTGGATATTGTCACGGCAGTAGATCAGATCCGCAATGATGGATTTAGTGTTGCGATTGATGATTTTGGAAGCGGATTTTCGTCCTTGAGTTTGATGAAGGATATTTCTGCAAATGTATTAAAGATTGACCGTTCTCTGCTGAGTGGGAATTGTGAAAATGAAAAAGAACGAATTGTTTTGGAGAGTATTTTTGATTTTGCGCACCGCCTAAATCTGACAACGGTTGCGGAAGGTGTGGAAACGCGGGAGCAGCTGGGCTTTCTTCGTACTTGTGACTGTCGACTGATTCAGGGATTCTTGTTTGCAAAACCGATGCCAGAAAAAGAATTTATCGAGGCATGTAAGCAGAAAGCGCAAAAAGAAGATGTTGGAGATATTCTGCAGCTACAGGCGTCAGCGAGTGCTACCCATCTGCTTTTGGAGGCAGTTTTTATGCGTTTTCCGCTGGTGATCATGACGAATCTTACACGAAACAGCTTTTATATGATGGCATATGAAAATTTCAGCAGGCGTTCCTGCCCGTCTACCGGAACATTTACGGATCTGATCGCGCACGGAGCTTCGACGATGCATCCAGATGATCAGGCATTATTCGCGGAAACATTTTCCATACCGGCGTTACTCAAACGCTATCAAAACGGAGAAAAGACGGTGCGATTAGTTACCCGGCAGATGGGCGATGACGGTATATACCGAAAGGTAGAAACGGTGGATTATTTTGTGAAAAATCCGGCGGTGGATGATGTGTTAGTTATTACATTTTGCCAGAATATGGAATAAATGTGATTGCGCATGTTTTATGTGTAAGTCTTTGCGTGTTCTACTTTATTGACCACTCACTACGTTTTCTTTACCACCATTTTTTGGGTAATTTGACGAAAAATATCTCAACCATGGGGGACCACTACACGGACGTTTCGCAACACGCCGGGCATCTCTATGAAAAAACACGGCTCCTGTGCAGGTAAGCTAACTCTTAAGATTCTCTAAGCCACTCAGGATCGCTTTCGTGCCTAAGAGAATCTAAAGAGTGGATCTTACCTGCACCTGCCGAAACGTTTTTTCACAGAGATGCCCGGCGTGTTGCGAAACTGTGTATTGGAGACGGAAGTCTGGAATCTGTTTCTTAGGGAAAAAGTGTTGCAAACGGAACGTACTTGTGAATTTATAAAAATATTCCGTATGGAACATTTTTTTTGATATTTAAAACAATGTTTCGACCAATATATGTATGCTTTGTATTGCTTTTTCTGAATAAAAGACTACAAAATTCTTGCGAAATTTGAGTGTGCTGAATTGTCATATTTAAAAGAATCCAAATATACATATATTTCTTGAGCAAATCTACACATCAGCCAAAAACATATCGGGTTCGCAACTCTTTATCCTAAGCGAAAAATATCTCAACCTACCGTTTCCGATACACAGTTTCCGAAATTCGGCTGGGTGCGCAAGGCGGGGGCGG
>JBJENW010000231.1:0-1898 GCA_051880395.1 Lachnospiraceae bacterium
TCAACCGTCAGTTCTTTTTTTTGTATGGATTCACTCATTATTCCACCTCCGCATCTAACTTCATCTGTTCTTTATATTCCAGACACAGCATCGTAAGATCATCAAACTGTGGAGCATCTCCAACAAATTTGTCCACATCATTTTTTACAGCCGGCAGCAGTTCTTCCGGTGTTTTTTCTCTGTTTTGATTCAAAACCTGATACAACCGCTCACTTCCATATAATTCATTCGCAGCATTTGTTGCCTCTGGTACTCCATCCGTATAAAGAAAAATCTTGTCCCCAACCTCAAATTGCACACTTCCAGCCTTATATTTCATATCCTCCATACCAGCCAAAACAAATCCCGGTTTTACTTTGTATGGTTCAAATGTTTCTCCTTTTTTGCAAATGTAAGGTACTTCATGTCCGGCATTTACATAGCAGAACTCCCCCGTCACAAGATCCAAAACACCTTCAAATGCAGTGATAAATAATCCCTCACTGTTTGCGTCACACAGCAGATTATTAACATCCGAAAATACCAGTCCCAATGATTCCTCTGCTCTTGTGTGATCTTTGATCAGTGTTTTTCCAATCACCATAAACAATGCTGCCGGAACTCCTTTTCCGGATACATCTGCCATCACCACCGCCAGGTGCCTGTCATCGACCATAAAAAAGTCATAAAAATCTCCACCAACTTCTTTTGCCGGATTCATCGTTGCATAGACAGTAAATTCCTTTCGTTCTGGAAACGCAGGAAAAATACACGGCAGCATATCCGCCTGAATTTTGGTTGCAAGTGCCAGTTCTGTGCCAATTCGTTCTTTCTCTGCTGTAATCTGGGTTAAATGCGTCATATATGTATTCAAATCTGTCACCATCTGAGCATACGATCTTGCAAGTTTTCCAACCTCCGTCTGATCATTTTCATATAGCTTGCAGGCATCGATAAATTGTTTTGTATTCAATTTTTCTTCATCGAGTTTTACATATTCTTTTGCGAGATCTGCCAAATTTTCAATTGGAATTGTAATACGCTTTTCCATGTAAAATAAAAACAAAATCTCAACAAACATAAACACGTTTAACGTAACAGCAACATCTGTATAAACACGATTCCAAAGATACATTCGTTCGTTCGAAACTGCTGTCGCTTCTCTCCAGGATGATGTTCCGGTCAAAATTGCTGCCAATATTGCCAAAAGAAGGAAAATCAATATGAGCCTCTCATTTAAAGAAAAATGCTGTTTCTTTTTCAATGCGATCAGAGCAAACAAAGGCAGTCCCAGCATATAACTGAAGTCGAGATTGTTCCAAAACATCACCAGCGTTGCCTGTGAAAAAACGTCCGCAATTCCAAACAATTTCATAACTATTCCTAACAAAAGCGTAATCAAAACGGAATTTGCAATCATAATCAACATGTATTTCACTACATGCGCGGTTGTATCCATTTTCGGAAATGACGGTTTTTCTTCTCCCAATACCGGTATATGATACCAAAGCAGATACGGAAGTATCCCCATCAAAAACTGAATTGGAAAGCTGCAAACGCTCATCCATAGCGAATATCCGGATAGCAGATCCGCAATAAAATTTGCTGTTGCGCATCCCAATGCTCCCCAAAAACCATACACCATGCCGAAGAAAGGCGGTAACGCTGCAGCAGGACGAATTTCCGTCACTTCCATCAGTGCAAAATATTTTCGAAACGGCATCGTCACAGCAAAAAATATGAGTCCTGATACCACAAACCATACCACGTTTCTTTTCACTTTCTGTCCCATACCACACCCCCTATTTTCCGGAATAGTATGTATAAACCGCATCCTGACGCTCAATCAAGATGGAATTTTGGTTTAATTTCTCCAATACCTCATCCATTACTTTCGTCAACTGTTCTTCTTTCACATC
>JBJENW010000232.1:0-1895 GCA_051880395.1 Lachnospiraceae bacterium
ATTCTTCAGGGCTTCGTATCGGCGAAGTCTGTCATCTTCGATATGAGGATATCAACCGCAGCACGATGAAGGTTCATATTTGCAAGTCAAAAAACAGACAGGAGCGTTTTGCACCACTTTCTAAGTTTGCCCTAGATCTTTTAACCAGCTACTGGTTTGAATGCGGAAGACCAAAAGAGTGGCTTTTCCCAAAACAAACTGACCCAACCAGACCCATTGACACCTTTTTCTTGTCTCGTCACATACACGAGCACGAGGTACGCCTTGGATGGCCGAAACGCATTACCTGCCATTCTTTTCGTCATGCCCTTGGTACACATCTTTATGAAAATGGTGCCGATTTATTGACCATTAAAGCGATTCTTGGTCATAAATCCCTGCATTCTACTACGATTTATGTGCATTTGGCATCTACCAGTTTCTCTAAAGTAGTAAATCCTTTGGACCGGATGGGAGGTGTCTCCCATGAGTGATTCCAAAATCCAACAGATTTTTCGCATTGGATGGGAGGATTACAGCAGGCATTTCAATCCTTCGGACGTACAGTCAAACACTGCTTATTCCATCCTAAACTGCAAAACCGGCAAGTTAGGCTATAACATCAGCTGTTGCGAAGAATGCCATCACTTGGAATTCCATGCCAATTCCTGCCGCAACCGTAACTGTCCCAACTGTCAGGCTGTTTTAAAAGAACTCTGGATTGACAAACGCAACAGTGAACTGATCGATGCAGATTACTTTCATGTCGTGTTCACCATCCCTGCTCAGCTGAATCCTCTTGTCTACGCCAACCAGAAGCTTCTGTATTCCCTGCTTCACAGATGCTCCGCCGAGACACTTCTGGAATTATCTGAAAACAAAAAGTATCTCGGAGCAACACCCGGTATTATACAGATTTTACACACATGGGGACAGGAGCTCAATTACCATCCCCATATCCATTGTATTGTTTCCGGCGGTGGGCTTACCAAAACAAAGAATCTAAAACTGTGCAGCAATAAATTTCTCGTTCGTATTGAGCCTTTGGTAAAAAAGTTTCGCGGTAAGTTCCTGCACCATCTGAATGAATACTATCAAAAAAACGCATTGCACTTTTCGGATTCCTGTAAAAACCTGCGAAATCGATACACCTGGGCTGAATTCAAACATAAGTTATATCAAATCGACTGGAATGCCGAAATCAGGGAAACCTTCAACGGAAATGGAAATGCCCTGGAATATCTCGGACGTTATGCCAACCGGATTGCTATCACAAACACAAGGATTCTTGGTATATCCGGTGATGATGTTTCATTTTTAGCAAAAGACTATAAAACAGGTAATACCAAAACGGTAACCATTTCCTGTGTTGAGTTTATACGCCGATTCATGATGCATGTACTTCCGTCCGGATTTCAAAAAATCCGTTATTATGGTTTCCTGAATAACCGCTGGAAAACCAAAAACTTAACAATTATCTTCAACATTCAGGGACATCGCAGATTCCAGTCCATGCTTTCTGGTTTGTCCATGGACAAAGTCCTGTTAAAAGTATGGAACTACAACATACATAAATGTCCTGAATGTGGCTGTAACAGCATGCGCCATTGTGGCAGAACCTTTGCCATGAGGAATTAAACAGCCTAACTGAATACTTTTACTAAGCTTCCTTTGGAGGCTTAGTTGACGTACAAAAATTTAACTCCTAGGCCAGAAGACTGTCAAAAAAAGTGTTCCTTCGGCATATATAAGCCTTAACAAATCAAAGGTAGACTTTATACAATCCCCATATCTTCCCGGCTATAGTTCCCGCGAATTGGTACAATTATGAAGAATCACATCTTGAGCAACTGACATTTTAAAATCAGTTGCTCTTTTTCATTGCTCAATCTGTGATACTTCACTTAAGAATTATA
>JBJENW010000233.1:0-1890 GCA_051880395.1 Lachnospiraceae bacterium
CAGGAAGTCTTGCAGGATATGTATATGGACGAGGCGGCAACACCGGAATCCCGGAAGAGTGGCTCAGACAGCTGTCCAGATATGAGTGGCTGGAAGAGAGAGTCGAGGCATTTGGAAAATTAGTCGGTGCAGTGACGCATGTGTTGGTGAATGATCCCACGAAAGTGTCTGGCGGTTGCTGCTCGGCGGGATGATGCTGGTACCAGAAATAGTTTTCCTCTGGCATTTTTCTTCTTTTTTGATATAATCAATACCAATTTGACGAGGAAAATGAATCCAGTTTGGAGGTTATATATGATTTCGTTGAAAAAAGTAATTTCTTGTTTATCTGATCAATGGGATAGTTTTTATCTATATGATGAAAATGGCATACAGGAAAGAATTAATCTATTGAGGACACTGTGAATGCTTTTAAAATAGATACATTAAAAAACGAAGCCCCATCGGAGCTGGTGACAATAGTAGGAAATTTATGTACGGCAACAGATGTTGTGGCAAAGGATGTTCTGATGCCGCACCTGGAATACGGTGATGTTGTCATTTTTACAAATGCTGGAAGCTATGCTGTGGTATTATCTCCTATACAGTTTTCTTCACAGGAACCACCGAAAGAACTGTTCCTTTTAAAAAACGGTACAATTATTTAGACGACCAATTCCAGTTTTTTGAACTGACAAATTGGTATTTACAGGTGTGGAAACAAGATAACAAAGGAGTGATGTTATGATTAGAAAAGCGACTGTGAATGATGTTGAGATGATAGAAGAATCCTATAATGAACATTTTCAATATGAAATGGATCACACAGCCTTTACGGTATTTAAGAAAGGCATTTATCCAACGAGATCAGATGCAGAACGAGCAATAAATTCCGGAACTATGTATGTTTATGAAGAAGGAGAAAGCATTATTGGGAGCATTATTATTGACAGAATTCAGCCAGCAGAATATGCCAATATCTCTTGGAAAGGTGTTTTGTATGAGGATGAAGTTATGGTAATCCATCTCCTTATGGTTCGCCCAAGTATGTCTGGAAGAGGAATTGCCACGTCACTCATAAAATATGCTGTCGAGTTAGCGAGATCAAATCAGTGCAAAGCACTTCGTCTGGACACTGGAAGTCAAAATATGCCTGCGGTGTCTTTGTATGAAAAGAATGGTTTTGAAATAGTCGCAAGGGCTGCTAAAAAAGTAGGGGACAAAATTGCACATAAAAACCATCTCTATCTTGAAAAACTACTGTAATTGGCAAATTCTTTGGGTTACAATCGATGATGGGGTAAACGAAAAAGCAGTTTTGACATTGGGGGAACTGCCTCTTCGTTTACAGCTGCTCTTTAGCAGCGCAGCTGTATTCTCATCTGCGGTTTTCCAAGATGTCCGCTACATGCTTTACACACGCAGATTTTGATGTGGTAAAGATGTTCCAGTACTTCCGGCATTTTCGTGTCACGAAGCTTCGAAAGATATTTCTTGCATCCAAGGAGATTTCTGCAAAGGGTGAGCTTCTGATTTTTAGTACGGGAACACAGCAGCCCATAGTGCTGATTCCTCCCGTTCATAGAGATACTGTCAGATTATCCATGATCTTCCGGATCCATTCCTTTTCGTAAGGGTAATCCCGCTGTAGATGGGTCAATATCTTCTCGTATACGGAAAAAGCCTCTGCTGATTTCTTTTCCAGGGCAAGCACATCCGCCAGGATTTCAAGTTGGGAAAGATAATCCTTATATTTCTCACCGCGATACAGGAGTGCGGACTGTACATTCTCCCGGGCTATTTTTTCCGCATCCTCCAGCTGTTTTGCATGGATCAGAAGCGCAATCTGCAGCTCTTTGAAGGCTGTTTTCCGGTATCCCAGGTTTTCCTGGCTTTCCATCCATTTTTCGA
>JBJENW010000234.1:0-1880 GCA_051880395.1 Lachnospiraceae bacterium
AACGGCGGATGAATTCCGTATTATTCAGGGTGATCCGACGTTTGGGTTCACCGGGTTTCTTTCCCCTGGCAGAAAAAGTGACCGTATCATCGGAAACAGAAAGGATCCGGCTGTTAGAAATGGCAATCTTGTGGGTATAACGTCCAAGATATTCAATGGCATTGCCAAAGCCGTTGAAGGTTTCCTTGATGTAGGGGCACCAGTCCATTTCATAAAGTTTGTTTTTCCATTCCTTCCAGTGATAGGAATTACGCAGCTTTTCACAGGAAGAAGAGAATGTAAGTGATCCGCTTTCGTAAAGGGAGGAAAGGCGGGCCATATATTTCCCTTTAAATTTATCCCTCAGCACTTCTGTGCGGATAAAAAAGCTTTTGGAAGATTTTCGGATCTTCCCGTCTTTCGTAAGCCCGCCACCGGAAACGATGCAGTGCATATGCACATGGTAATCCAGTTCCTGGTTCCATGTGTGAAGCACCTGGATGATACCGGGTGTTGCCCCGAGCCACTTCTTGTCAGCAGATAATTCCAGAAGTGTTTCGGCGCAGCATCTGTGCAGCAGCCCATACAGCAGCTTTTGATTGCAGTAAATGAGAGGGTTTAACTGATGGGGAAGCGTAAACACCACATGAAAGTACGGGGTATCAATGACCTCGGATCTTCGTTTATCCACCCAGACCTCTTTTAGGACCGCCTGGCAGTTCGGGCAGTTACGGTTGCGGCAGGAGTTGTTGTGAAATTCCATGTGTCCACAGTCTGTACACTGGCTGATGTTGCAGCCGAGGTTGCCGGATTTACAGTTCAGTATGGCACGTGCAGCTTTTTCCTGTATTCCTGATATATGAAAATCAGAAGCCAGGAATTCTGCATAAGAATCGAGGAATATCTGTTGGATTTTGGAAGATTTACTCAAGCCCGTCACCTCCCATCATATCAAAAGGACTTTTAATGTTTCGGGAAGCATAAGAGGCCAGATGGACATAAATCACAGTAGAGTTTAAAGACTTGTGTCCCAATAATTCCTTAATGGTAAGCAGATCGGTACCAGCTTCGTATAAGTGAGTGCCAAAAGCATGGCGGAAAGAATGACAATTCAGTTTGGGATTTAAAGCAAGTTTTTTGCGATGCTGCAGGACCTGATTTGCCAAAATGGCAGTTTTGCATGGCCTGGAGGAATCCTGTTTGGCAGGAAAGAGCCATTCTGTTGGCCTGTCGTAAGCATACCAATATTCGGTAAGCATATCCAACGATTTTTGGGATAGGATGGCATAACGATCCGAACGGTTCTTGGCCTGGGCAACATGGATGCGCATAGAAGACCGTTTGATGTCAGAATACTTGAGGTTGCAAACTTCACCTACACGCAAACCGGCAGAATACATAAGAGCAACCATGGTTTTTTGCTTTAATGTAGGCAGGGTATTGATAAAAAGCTGCACTTCTTCAGTGGTAGGAACATAGGGAAGATAGGTATCAAATCTTCGCATAGGAAGCTGTGTATTGTCCCATGGTTTGTGAAGAACATACATGGTAAAAAAGCGCAACTGAGAAATGATTGCATTAATGGTGCGATCTGAAAGTGAGCGGGTACTCTGAACCCATTGGATAAACTGACGCATTTCATCCCAGGAGACATCTTCCGGAGATTTATGAATAACGTCCGTCAAGAATTCAAAGTAAGCTTTGATATAGGTAGAGTAACCTGTAATTGTATGGTCAGTAAGACCGCGGAGAGAGATCATCTCTCTGTAAGAATCGAAATATTTGTCCATAATGAACCTCCTAAAAATCTGGTATTAGATACTTGGAAAGAAAAAACAAGCACAAAAGGAGGTGGACGGATAAAAAAATAAGATATGTAGTTGTTGAGTTTAAAAATCCAT
>JBJENW010000235.1:0-10337 GCA_051880395.1 Lachnospiraceae bacterium
TCTAACCGATCAGCACCGTTTTTCCCCGAAAGGCAAAGCCATAGCTGCGAATACGATTCCTGGGAATACCGCGTGCAGCCAGCTGCGTCGCATATTGCTTTTCCTCTATCTGACGGTGGGCTTCCTGCACCGTATCCTTCAGCATCTTTTCATCTTCCGGATCCTGCACCTTAAACTCCAGAATCACCGCGTCATCCTTTTGAGGATTTTTCGATTCCAGCATCACATCATACCTGCCAAAACCATTTTCTCTGTTGGATGTTATCACATATCTGTCCTGCAGATCCACAATCAGACCAAACACAAAACCATGATAAAAGCGTTCCAACTCCTCACCCGACGGCATAAAATTTCTTTTGTCCAGAAAATTTAAAATAGTCCACGAATTATAGATATCTCTCTGTTTTCCAAAAATAAAACCATCATACCAGTATTTTACCTTCTCTTTCATCTCCGAAAAACCAAATTCCTCCAGAGAAGCAAAGACCTCCTCCTTCGTAAATCCAAAGGAAGCGGCATACTTATCCGAAGTGGTGATCACCACCTCAGGATTATTCAGATCAGAAAAGGTCGACTCTTTGCTCACTCTCGTAATGCCTGTCAAAATAGCTCTCTCCAGCCATGGATTAGTCTTATTAAAGAAGAATTAAACAGAATTCTGGTAAAAGATACTACTTCATTCCAGTATCCGTCTACTAATCCACAGAAAAGAACTGCTCCATCATACTTATATTCAGTGTCTTTCCAAAACGACGCGGACGAGTAATCAGAGTAACATCATCTCTGCTTTCCCACCACTCCCGGATAAAATCCGTTATATCCACATAAAAGCAATGATTTTCTATGATTTTTCCAAAATCCTGTATACCAATTCCAATCGTTTCTGCCATAAACACCCCACCATTTATACTGCTGTTGGTTTGATTTTAACACAGTTGGACGGAGGTTCTCAACCTTAACGTCGGCTGAGTTTCGCATTTGGCGCAGTATCTATAGTAACTATATAATAAAAACATGAGCTGCTATAAAACAACAGATAACTCTGTTATTATATAGCAGCTCTTCTCATACTCTAAACGCAAAGCTGTATTGTTCATGCAGCTTTACGTTCTCTGCATTTAAAAATCAGATTTTTATACAGGATTTAGTCCTCTTTTTTCTTACGGGTGATCACAAAGAATACACCTGCTGCAACAATGATGCCAACACCGGCGATCGTGTACATTCTGGTACCTGAACCACCAGTATGCGGAATCAGCTTGTTAGCAAAACGAACTTCAACAATATTATCTACACCTGCATTATCCGGAACTATAATTTCCAACGGTGTATCATTCTTAACATAACCACCTGGTGCTTTTTTTTCGGTTAAAATATACGTACCAACATCTAAGCCTTCATAAATAGCATAGCCTTCTTTATCAGAAATCAAAGTTGCAATTACATGACCAGTATCATCCTTTAATTCAAACTCTGCGCCAGCTAATCCATCCGCAGTCCATTCGTTTGCTTCACTAGAAGTAGCTGTTGCCTGATCATATTTAAAAAGTTTAATACCGTAGGTATCAACAGTAACTACATCTTCTTCTGACTTTCCTTCTTCAGGATAAGTAACCCATGCTGTATTTCTGTATGTGCCTGCCGCCGCATCATCTGACAATGTAGCTGTATATGTAACCGTGATTTCAGTAATGCCAAAATCTTCTTTCGTAATAATTTCGTCCGTATATAACTTTGCAAGATCCACTATAATCTCAAAGGTACATCCATCATCAATATCCTCATCATCCAGAATAACATAATAGTTATTTCCGTCTGAATCCGTCTGATCAGTTATATTTTTTTCACCCACTACTATAATAAAATTCATAGGATTGATTAATTTTTCATCCATCTGATCATGGAAAATCAACCTATATGTGCCATCGAAAGAACCTTCAGCAGCCAAAAGAACCGGAGCGTCCGCAGAGTAAACAATCTTATCAGCCAAATCATCCGGCACATGAGAAGTTAATTTAAATTTTACTTTTGCACCAGCTGCTAAAGTAGTTTCTTTTACCTCATCATCATTCTGAACTATAACCTTACTCAAATCTGGTTCAGATTTCTTAGCATTAGGATCATCCTCCGCGTTTAAGCCATGTGCTGCTTTATAAGCACCTACAGCAATTTCACTGGCAGCAAATTTTACAATATGATTCTCCTCGTCTGTTTCAGCATGAGCCTCCCAGCGGGTTTCCTCAGAATCATCATACCAACCATCAATAAGATGCTTGCATTCATCATAATTACCATCCAGAGCCCAACCAGAACCTGTTTCGCCAACAGAAATCTCGCCTGTATTATAAATATCATCGCCCGCAACTACAGCGTGATTATTATACAGAACAGCATTATTCTGCAATGTTACTGTACCAATATTAGAAATACCTCCGCCTTTGCCTAAATTAAAACTATTTACTTTTTCAGTAATTTCATTATTGGTAACGGTAACCTTGCTGGTTGTATCCTGGTTTAAAGTACCAGAAACATAAATACCGCCTTGTTTATTGTCTGTTACCTTCAGAACAGAATTATTTATAATGTCTAAGCTAGCATCACTTTTACTATTAGAATACCCAACTACTAAAGCCGAACGACCACTTGTTTCAATTCCACCACAATTAGTTATTGTCAACTTAGAATTATCCAACAATGAACCCTTCTGCACATTAGCACCAATATTTCCACAATTATTCAAAGACATTGTAGAATCATACATTTTAAGAACACCATTTGTATAACCATGATTAACAACTCCATCCATAGTTAAATTGGAATTCCGCATAGTCGTATTAGCTGCATTCATACCAATCGCACGCAGATTAGTAAGTCTAACTGTGGAATCTTCAATGACCGTTGTAGCCAGTACATCAAAGCGGCTAGTCTTATCAATTATAATTTCAGCATTTTTAATATTAAATTTACTATTATTATTATCACTATGGAAGGCATCACCTGTACCGGAAGTATCAGAGACTTTAAATATACCGCCTGTAATATTAACAACACCATTATTATATACAACAGTATACGTTTCATTGCCTCCAACATCCACATTACATTCTACGAAAGACAATACTCCTGTCTTAGCTACTGTAAATGTTTCTCCTGGATCAAGCTGTTCAGCTGATTTAATATTACCATTCTTAAAAGTTAGTTTTCCATGTACGCCATATCCATTTTGATACCACTCTTCATTAGTAAAAGTGCGGTCAATTGTCAACGTATGTCCAGCAAGATTTATTGTAATATCCTTATTTGTTTGATTTAACGTGCCAGAAGTAATTAACGTGTCAGAAGTACAGTCTTGCAACAAAGTTATTACCGTTTCCTCACTTCTGCTGTTTGCCGCATCAAGAGCGTCTGCAAAAGTTGTATACATATTACTTCCAATCTTAGCAACCGCATCATCCGCATAAGCATTGACAGACATCATAAACATGCACATCATCAATGCAAACATCACACTGATCAGTTTTCTCCGCTTATTCTTCATTTTTTAATACTCCTTTCTTCATATAGACACACAAAAGAATTATTTCATCCTGTTTTATCTGATCTACAAGCAATTTTCAAAGTCCACGGCAATTATCCCACAAACAAACCTCCCTTCATTCCCGATTCTGAAAATCTTGTCCAGAAAAAAATAATTCTGCGATGGATATGTAGACACATTATCTTGTTGACATATCCATAATAATGATATCGCCGTTCGGTAAGATATCCTGTTCTTTATACTACCAAAAAGTATCTCTCACCTTTTATCATGTATCTGGCTTTTTCTGCCATTTCACAGTTCTTAAACATCCTTTTTCTTGCAGCGAACAGTAACACGCTGTGCGCCCCCTAGAGTACAAGTAAACAGAGTAATATCCCACTCTCCTTCTTCCATCTGGTCTATCGCATCTTTTTCCAGAGTCTCCTGATATTTCACCTCATATGGATGTGCTGTTCCGTATATATCCGTAAATATAATCGCATCTCCCTCTTTCAATTCTTTCAGCCTTCCAAAATGAGAAACATAATTATGTCCAGCAATAATCATATTGTCCTGAGACAAAGAGCCTTTATATCTGCAGGGTGTGATTCTGAGCCTTGGATAACTCCAATCTCTCATAACAGGCAGTGTCAGATCCAGGGAAGGAACTTCCAACACACCAATATATTCTTTACCATCAATAAAAACCGAGTCCGGTGAATCTGATGCACTGCTGCTTTCAGATATATTTTCTTCATTGTTTTCTGTTCTATAACCTTCTGCTTCCGAATCCCGCAGTTCCAAATGACTCTCCAACTCAGAAAGTATCTTTCCTGCTTCTTTCTCTGCGCGATAAGAATCCCAAACGTTGTACCCTGTTAAAAGAAGGGCTGCTGACAAAAGCAGCAGCCCGGCGCCTATAAAAAACGAATCTCTTCTAGTCCTCATTATCCTGTCTCCGCCTTACTTTGCTAACTATTCCTGCCAGAAGGAATAAGGTACCTCCCGCCGCCAATATCGGCACAGGCCACCATAACTGCCCTGTCTGCGGAAGTTTTGCCTCCGGCAGATACTCTTCGGCCGGCGCAGATTCCATAGGAACCTGCTCTTCAGGAATAACTGCAGAACCTCCCGTTACAATGGAACTATGGCTTCCACTGACTCCTCCGCCGCCTCCGTTTCCGCCTGAATCTCCAGGGTCTCCAGAACCTCCTCTACGGCTGTTCGTAACAGTAAATATATCCCCTTCCCGTGTTACGGAAACAGTATAATACGCAGGTACCTGTTTCTCCGTAATGTTCCATTCGCCCGACTGGCTAAGTTTATCCCAGGTATGACTCCAGTCATTAGCGCTGCTTAGTATGACTGTCTCATATACATTCCCATCTTTTAAAAGCTGGACGGCAACACTTTCCGGACGATTGTTTCCTGAATCATTCCATACCTTCTTTACAGTACAGGACCATGTATTATCCTTGGGATTATCTATTTCTTCCCATTTAATCTGAGATGTCAGCGATACATCCCTGTCCAGCCACAAAATAAAAGGAACCGGCTTTTGAATCTTTTCTTCCACCGAAGCAGAAGTACCTGTTATAAGATACCATCCCGACTTTAAACCTTCAAAAACTGCTTCATAATCTGTGTCCGTTTCTGTTTCCGCGTCAGGCGTCACTTTATCACGGCTGACATAACCTGAAAGGGTATTTGCCAACGCAAGCCATTCCGCATTACCGCTGCAATCCAAAGAAACCGGATATTCTGAAAATTTATCCGAAAGATTCCCTTTCGCATCTCCCACTCGGTAAATCTGAAATTTCGCCCCGGAACAATTATATTCCAAAGTTAAAACAGATCCCGAAGCCGCCAGTGCAGTCCGCTGAAAGAACAGTAACACAAACAGGCTTATGCCAAAAAGCAACTGCGATATTTTCATCTGTTTTTTCATGGTTTCTTCACTTCCTTTTTCTCATTTTAACAAGCACAAATATTATTAAAATTGCTGCTAATCCAACCCCGACAAATGCCGCTTTCGGAACCTGTTCCATAGTTTCTTCCGTATTTTCATATTCCAGTATTTTCTCTTCTGGAGTCTCTTCTCTGCAGCCTCGCACTAAAAGTCGCTGCGTATTTATTCCATATGGATAACAGGTATAAAGCGTAACATAATCTCTTCCTTTTACAATCTGCAGTGGTTCAAGATCATCTGGCTCTGTTATCATAATCTGATCTACTTCATATGTGAGCACACGATCCAAAATACTAAGAGAAAATTTATCCCCTTCCTCAAGCTGATCAAGCTCAGTAAACATTTTTGCCCTCACAAGTCCATTGTGAGCAGTAATAACACAATGAGTACTTTCGCCTCCTGTAGGGAGACTTGTTCCCAGCCAAAAGCCTGCCCCTGCCTGAAGCGCACTTTCATCTGTCCCCTGATAAATTGGAAGATGGACACCTATTTTTTCAATATCGATATATCCCATCATTCCCGTACCCA
Source organism: Lachnospiraceae bacterium (assembly GCA_051880395.1). Taxonomy (GTDB): domain Bacteria; phylum Bacillota; class Clostridia; order Lachnospirales; family Lachnospiraceae; genus JBJENW01. Next base: position 6,018 of record JBJENW010000235.1, read on the forward strand.
ATGGATTTAAAAACTGAGAGATATAATCTGCATCACTCGTAGCAACAGAAACTGCGAATTGATTACTTAGAGCCAATTGACGATTATATTCTTCAGCAGCATCCCAAAATTCTGAGTAATCCTTTTTCGTAGGTTCCGAAACCTGATTATACTGCGCGATTTCGCGTCCGGCTTTCCAACGATAATATATGTCATTGGCCGTTGGATACAGCAAAACACTTAATCCAATCAACAACAGTAAAATTAAAAAAATTGTAGAAATACGCGGCCGTCGTTTCATACGCTTCATAGTTTTATATTTCAATCCTTTCCTCAATCGTACGAATTGCGTCGTAAGCAAAAATTATGACGCAATTCCTGCGGTTGCAAGAAATAAAAGGAGCGGCAGAAGGAGTATTTTCCTCCTACCGCGCCACCAAATATTAACTTTCCTTTTTCTTTCGGGAAATCAAAAACAGGAATCCTGCTCCAGCCCAAATAGCAATACTGCACATTGTATACCCCCCGGTCCCGTCTCCTCCCGTTGTAGGCACCAGACCATTGGCAACAGTAAACGTGGAGAATCCTTCTGTATCAAAAGTGACTGAGGCCAGCTGACCGTCTTCATCAGCTTCTATCTCCATAACCTTGAGAAGCTGGGGCTCGTCTTTTCCTTCCGCAAAATGCAGAATTCCGATATCGCCTGCTATCTCCTGCAGATCTTTTTTAAACCGAAGAGAAACTCTGGCTTCCTCCGATACTTCTATGTACTCACCTTTCGGTGTATAGAAGCTGATTTCATAAAATGTCAGCTGCGGCACATCACTCCGCAGGACTTCATATGCCTGTTCTACAAGCTTGTTATATGTTTCCTCATCGCTGTCCTCCGTAACAGGCGTCACCCTTAATTCAGCAAAAGCCGAAACACCGCATCCCCGCGGCAGGATAGCCGTTACTACCATTGCATCGTCTTCATACTCATAGGATACGCCGTCCTTGCGCATATCCTTCAGTACCTTCAGATCATCTGCACTTGCGGCAAATACCTTTGCGGTTGCACATCCATCTACGCCGACATATATCTCTTCAAGTTTTTTCTCTCCCCCTGAGCCGTCTTCTGCTGGCGTCTCACTTTCCGCCTCACTCGGCGTAGCTGCTGCAGTTTCTCCCGAAGCCGACGGCTGGCTTTCCGTTGCTGTGGATATTTCTATCAGCTGTGATTCGCTTACTGCTTCAGAGGATTTCTGTATCTGTGATTCTTCTGCTGAAAGAGAAGTTTCTTCGGACTGCTGTTCTTTTGCTTCCGCTGATGTTTCTCCTGGTTTTCCCGACTGTGTTGCTTCCATTTCCGCCGGGATTATCTCCGACAACGCATCCCCGGCTTTCTCTTCCGCGGAAGCTTCTTCCAACTGCGCTTCTTCCGCTGCGCCAGAGCTTTCCGGTACCTTCACCTCAGAAACATCTGCTTCTGATTCCTGCTTTTCCGGTTCCTCAGTCGTTTCTATAATTACTTCCGAATCCGTAAAAACCGTGTCATCAGCTTCCGCATCTACCATGCTTTCCTCATTTTTCTCTGTCACCACAGGCGCAAAATGTCTGGAAATCGATGCTATTTCCTGTTCTTCTTCATCACTGTCTTCCTGATCCGGTTCTTCCGAAGCCTCCTCCTCGACCTCATCCAATGATTCCGATTCCTCTGAGATCTCTACTACAGATTCATCTGAATATTCCTGCTCCGCCTCTTCTTCCGATTCTTTGTATGATCCCCCTGCCATCTCCGGCGTCTCTTCCTCAGCTTCTTCTCTCTCCGGCTCATCCGGTACAATTTCTATCTTCGATTCCGGTTCTTCCTGATCCGCATCCGGCGAGGTCAGCTCGTTTTCTATATCGATCATATCAGAAACTTCCGCGTTTTCTGTTTCCCCGGCGCCTTCCGACGGTTCTGTCACTCCGGAGCCTCCATTTCTTTCCGGAATCGGAGTTTTCTCCTCCGATACCGCTTTCACCGCCTCACTAGAGGTCGCATCCTGTATTTTCTTTATTTCCGCTTCAGCTTCTTCACCAAATACTTTTTCGTAACTCTTTACCAGAACACCTTTTGTGATCTCGGTTTTCATTTCACCGGTTTCCAGTCTTGTAATGTGAGTGAAACATTCTACATCATGATTCTCATAATTAATATAGAAGAAAATAATTTCTTCCTTACCGGTCAGCTCATAGTCCTCATCCACATCTGAAGGCAGGCGGACAAAGATTCGCATTTCCACTCTTTCATCCCCCTGCTTTATCTCCGGATAAGCCTCAAAAATCCTTCCTTCTCCTTCCATCGCCTGATAAAAATGCTCCATATCGCCATCTGACATAATCAGATCATCCTGCTCAATTTCGGATCCGTCCTGAATCGCTTCCCTGATAGCCTCTGCCAGGTCATATCCGGCAACTTCAAAGATTATTTTTTCCGGAGTGTTCGACAGCGCTGTACCTGGATTGAACACAATATTGACTGCCAGCATCGTTACAGTCAGAAAAACTGCCAGCAGACGTCTTTTCGCTCCCTGCCTCAAATTGTATCCCACCTTGAACCTCCTTCTGTCTGCGCTTTCTTCTTATATTATCAAACCGGGTATCTCTTCCTTTATCACACGCCCGTATTTTTCTGCCACTTTCAAACATCTCCGCCCTTCTTTATCTTTTGCTCCAAAACAGGAGTTGCCTGCCACTCCAGATCCCGGCGGCTGCCTCCCAGCATTTCATAGCGGTCGGCAATCCGTTTGAATATCCTTTTACAATGTTCTTCTTCTGCTCTGTTTAATATAATAAGGAACTTTCCTTCCGCATATTGGGTAAAGATATCTCCGCAGCGCAGCGAATCCTTGATCGCTTCGGACAGATAAACACTTTTTTTTCGGACAGGCTTATTCTGCATGGGAAGCTTCTGTCTATTTACAATAATGCACTGCATCAGACATGAAGCAGTTTTCGAACGCCCCGCAGTCCGTCTCATCAGACGGTACATTTCCAGAAACAACGGATAGGAGCATTCATATGCCCCCTCCCGCTCGCCGGGCGTTTCTCTTGCTGCTATAGGCACATCCAGGATTCTTGTCCGAACCTCCTGTATATCCTCCTGCTTTCCTTTCAAATATTCGCTGATGTTTCGGAAGCGTATTTCCATACTTTCTGACATCGGCCGTTCCAGCATCGATTCATTCAGATGTTCGATATTTTCATAAACCTCAAAGGCCTTTTTATATTCCCCCATACTCATCAGTACATCCAGCTGACCCAGCTGCCACTCCTCATAGGGTTCAATACTCACCGCTTTGGTATACAGAGTCAGAAGACTGTCAAATCTCCCCGTTTTCCATAAATATTCCGCGATCTGATTTGTACAGTTTCGGTAAAGTTCCTTGTACCGTGCGCTTTCCAGTATAACCCATTCCTCCATGGAATTTGTGGAAAGCAGATCTCCTCTGTACAGAAACCATGCTTTATAGAGGAGTTCAATTTTATTCTCCCCCTCCCTATGTGTAAAATTTTTACATTTTTCCATGATTTCGCTGAATTCCAAAGCATCCACTTCCAGTGGAACAGGACAGTCCCATACGCACATTCCGCTTTCAATGGATATGTAAGTATCTCCGGGAACACCGGCATCTGCAAGAATCTTTCTTAAACGATAAATAATATTGTTCAGACTGTTATTTTTATTGCTGAAATCACTATATTTATAGAAATCCAGCATGATCTTTTCCTTTGAGATACAATGCCCGGGATTCAGCATCAGCATCTGAAACAGCTGCATTGTTTTAGCTGCCAGATTTCTTCCCAGAGAAATACTTCTGCCATTATAAGCAACAGAAAAATCTCCTAACATTTTTACTACCAGCTTTTCTTTTTCCACAACTTTTCCCCTTTTTCACTTCAGTACTTATTGATCTCATTACAGCGCAGTATTATGAGAATATATTTTTTTAATCGTACCAAAGATGGTATCTCTCAACTTATCACATGTCTGGATTTTTTTGCCATTTTTTAGATGAGATGCAAAAGGGAAGGTCAAAATAACAAAACGCGTTAAGCCTCTAAGACGTATAGGAAGTAATACTACAACCAATATCAGAAATACCTGTCAGAAATGAAGATGAAAATAATAAAAATCTGAATGACCGCATGAAAATGTCATGTAGTATGGAAACGTATGCAATATATTAAAATAGAAAAAGGTGCTGTCACACACGGCAGCACCTTCTATCTCTGATTCTCTTTGATTTTCTTTATTGCCCTGATATATATTCCCACGTACTCTCCGGCACCAGCTCCTTAATTTTTTCCGCCTCC
>JBJENW010000236.1:0-2689 GCA_051880395.1 Lachnospiraceae bacterium
ATTGCCCCGCCGAATCCCGGAAACGTCCGCCCAAGAACCGAAAGACAAATAGAAAATTGAAGAAGAAAATACTATACTTTTGAAGTAACATATATTAAAATAGAGGAGATGTAACACATGGAAGTGCTCCTCGAAATAGAGGAGCACTCCAAAAAGCGATATAAAACAGGAGGAAATTTCTATGCTGAAAAAAAATGCATATAAAACCGAATACATGCATTCCCTCGATTCCACAACGGTCTGTATCACAGAATTGACCGACCGTTCTTCTTTACAGGTGCTTGAATACACCATGGATTCCTGCTACAATCAACCGATCACCTCCCGTCTTTCCGATTTAAATCTCAACCTTCTCCCAGTCACGCTGCACTACGATACCACGCTGCAGACGGGGGAACTTGCTGTATTTTTCAAAAAAAAGAACGGGTATCTCGATTTTGAGCGCTGCATCATTGATGGTTTTGAATATTATCTTTATCATCTGTATACCTGCACCCAGCAATTTCGGGAGCTAAAAGACGCATATCAAAAAGCACTTGATTCGACAGGCGGACAGCCACCCGAGAGTGAAAAAGACATTGATCTTTCCCTCAAAAACTCTGCCGATGTTTTGAGAGAACTGCTTGATGAATCGCCCCAAAAAACATTCCTCAGTATCATCTCCCGCGATGAGCGCCTGATCGCTTTGAACAATACCGCGGCAAACGATCCGAAGATCAGACAGATTCTCGATCAGTTAAAAGACTGCTGTTACCAGTGGATCCAACGGTTTCATATCCTCGACTCCATAGACGAGTCCGAAGGCGTACCGGCAACTTCCGTGTTCTCTGAAGCGCAAAAAGAGTTCCACAAAATGAAACGATTTCATCACGGAAAATCCATTACCTTTCGCCAGGTCTTAATGCGGCGTTTTTATCAGGAAACCGACCTGTTAGAAGATCTGCTCCAGGTATATCAGTCTTTGGAAACGTACCTGACCGAACAGTACACACAGCCACTCATTCTGGCAGAAGATGTTTCCTTCGCTGCCCAAAAGACACAATATTTCGTTGGTGGATTTCTTGCTGAAAGTGTATCTTTATCCGATTTTTTGAACAAGATCCTAAATCCTGGAAGTCTGTTTTCAATGCTGTTTGAAGACCTTTCCATCGCCGTGCGGCCAAGTGACGCGTTCCTTATGGCTTATAAAAACCGCTATCCAAAAGACGCACTGTCGTTGAACCTTTGTCTGGCACCTCCGCTTACAAAACTTGGTACCACTATGGAAGAGATCCGTACCGTTTTCAATGAGATTCTTTGTCAGACAGCGGATGCCTATCTGATCTTTGCCGCACTCGACACGGATCCGGGCACTTTTTCCAATGCACTGACCGCATTAAACCAGATTCAGCGACGCTTTGAGACCTGCCCGCTGCTTTTCTGTTTTGATCGGATAGAAAACCAGCTCCTACAATATTTCCAGACGGCTCTTTTGTCAGAAAATGGTACCAGCACCTTTACCGGAAAAGATGTTGCCTCCCATGTCAATGCAGCTTATGCAAAACTAGAGGAGACGACCAGAAAACAGGACACACCACAGTGGTTTTCTACCTGCCTCGTCACAACCAGCTCCACGATCTATCATCTGTTGCAGCTTACAACCAAAAAAAAGCTGGAGCTGCCATCACCGGACGGGATTCTCGATTTGATCGTTGCTTTGACGTATCAGGCAGACAAACCATATCTCGAAACGGACCGATCCGATTTCTCGTTGTGCTCCTATTCCATCCATCCGGGCTTTGTTCGCCCGATCGCAGAAAAGCTGACACACAGAAATATAAAACAAGCCAAACAGTTCATCCGGTATCTGCCACACGCGAAATATAACCCGACCTTTTTGGAAGATTCCATTGATACCTATCTGGTCTATCACCAAAAAGGGAGCGGCTATACCGCAAGCGACAATCCGTACTTTAACTTTAACCTGCATATCCGGGATATGATCCGTGGAGAATTGAATGACTTAGACCTGCCAGAGATGTTTGTAACGTCAAATCAGCCGTTGTTCCAATTTTCCTCCAACGCTGAAAAACCGGTATCTGAGGAAATGCAACAGCAGTTTGAGAACCTCTGCCGAACCTTTTTAAAACTGGATTTTCCAAACCAGATCAATCCATTTACAAAAAAGATCAGCTATGATTTTCTCAATGCTAAATTTCTGAACTGTTATTGCGGTCGTTCCAGGCAGGACGGATTTTTTGAAAATATGAAACTGTTCAGTGGCACCTTTACAAATCAGACATATTGGGAAAAAGCATTGACCCTGCTCTTTTCCGACTCCTGCAGACGGATTCTGTTTCGCCTCGGTTTCTATGGAAAAACGAAGGATCAATAAAAACATCCTGCGTCCGATTCCGTTCGGACGCAGGATGTTTTGGTTTTTGGTCTTACAATTTTTTTGATAATCTCCGTGAAAAAATTTCATAATTTCTGGTATCCCGCGGCGGACAATACACGGCAAACTCAATTGTCTGAAACTGATAAAGATACTCCTTGATCACCCGCGCTGCTGCCTCTGCCACGACCTCTGGATCATTCTGAAATGCGCCGCACCCGAATGCGCCTAAAATAACAACTTCCTCCTGTTTTGCCACTGCGATATCCCACTGCCGCTTCTAAGGTTCGTTTTTTGGAAACGATGACTTTTGCA
>JBJENW010000236.1:2789-10328 GCA_051880395.1 Lachnospiraceae bacterium
GCGATATCCCACTGCCGCTTCTAAGGTTCGTTTTTTGGAAACGATGACTTTTGCAGGGATATCATATTTTTGCGTAACCACAGTCGGTACCGCATCCGTTTCTGCCAAAAACACCTGATTTTTCTGCGATTCCTTCACTGCATCTGCCAGCGTCCTGTCCGTTTCATATATTCGTTTCGTATCTTGAAAAATTTCGATCCGTTCTTCTCTCGATTCGTTATACATACACATCTTCCTTTCTTTTATCGTCTCAAATGATCTTTTGCGTTTTAAATCCATGAAAACACACAATTTCGGAATCAAACATCTTTATTTTTACCAGTGATGTAATCATATAATTTCTCCGCTGTACGAATATCTATATTTTCTCCATTCTCGTCCACAATACTTCCCGCTTCATATTTACGCCCATAATCCAATTCATTCACAAAATAATCAATCCTGTCATGCTTGTCTTCCAGAAGCTTTTTTAACAAAAAGACAACAAGAGTTTCATGAGAAATTTGTATTGGGGATGTATTACAAATTTCATTCGCACTTTTATCTTTGCTGTCATGAAAAAGTTGATTTACTTTCTCAGCCAAATCTTTTGATTCTCTCAGCCTGTCAATGATGAGCGAAAATTCACTTCTTGATAGTAAGCACTTTTTTTCACAACTCTTGTCTTGTTTTCTGTGAATGACATTTTTTAATTTGTCATAATGAACGATTTGCAACGAATGCGTTGCAATCGGTGTCAGCTCATCACTCTCGTCCCTAATTTGCCAATCACTATCCGATTCATTGATCATGTACAAATAATCGGTAGTGTTTTTTCTAATATCAATTATCTTTTCTTCTTCCCCCATAAAGGAATGGACCAATGGTATTTCGTATCCAAAAAATCGTCGATTAAACCTCTCAACAAAAGATTTGAATTCTTCTAAATTTTTAAGGCAATCATGCTCAAAAAATACTAAAATATCTTCCGCAAACCCATCCGGATACATTTCACCATTAAACTCACATGTGCTATACGCATTTCCATCAACATCAATAAATATAAATATTCCTCTTGTCATATTTTATTTTATCTCCTTTTCTTTTCGTCGTTTTTGATCAGTGAAAAAATATTATTCTTTTCTTTCGGCGGTTTGATACATTCAAAAAGATGGCTTTGTGTATAGTTCTTGTACTCTGCCGCAAAATCCTCGACTTCTACGGAATAATCATCCCACTCACCATCCACATAAGAAAATGCAATTTCTTTGAACGCCTCCAGAAATTCTACCCAGAATACCTCCCCCTCAGAAGTGTCGTCGTACTTGCAGAACAAAAGATCTCCGTCAATCTCCGCTTCCAGATCCAAATCATTTGGATCCACCTCATCAATCGTATAGTCCCCGTCAAAATGTACCAGATGCTCTCCATCCAGTTCCAAAAGAAAATCATATCCTTTCGTGATATCCTTTTTGGTTTCTTTCACCTCAAACTGCCTGCGAAATGCAATCAGAATACGCTTCTCGCACGGACAAACCTTCACCACCTGGTCGCTGACAAATTCCATCTCCCCTCCCTTATCCATAATCATGCTGTTTTTTTCATTTAGTGCCAAACATTTGTAGGCTTTTTTTACTTCCATAATTTCTCCTTTCCCTGACTGAACTCAATGAAATAATTCTGTACCGCCGACCGCCATCCTGCTTCGTAATGTCTCCTCGTTTTCATCCATTTGTATCACCCTCTTTTCTTTCAAGAAAACATTTTTCCAATCGCCAGCAGATCTTTTTCGTCTTTTTCTGCAAAAAACAAAAAAACACAGGTTCTTCTCGGAAACTGTGCTTCTAAATACATGTGAATAAATTGCTTCCGCATAGCTGAGAATTCAGCCGTTATTCTTAGCAAGGATTGAATAATCACTGCTCATTTCATTTTTCGTTTACTAGAATCATGGTAGCATGATTGCCTAAAATAGTCAAGGGAAAATTTACCGTTAGATAGTGTAAATTTACTTTAGGGTTTTTGGGATTGAAACTCCACCAAAAAGATTTGATTTAGAAATGATGTTCTGCTTTGTATCTTTACTTTACATGATTTTTTCTGGTTACGCAAGGTGTTTTTTATTTTGGACAGACTTGTCCCCTGACACGCAAAAATAAATTTCAAAGTCCCCAGATATGTGGATTAAACCATACTACTTTTTTCTTCTGAATCGCAATGCTGTGTGTGATACTCTCCACGTATTTTCCAATCTGCTCATGACGATTTTTTTCGGAGAGAATGATCTGCGAACTCATTAAAATGTCCTGTTCCAGACCGGCTGCCTCAGGCAGTTCTTTTTTCTGAAAACGCACCAGCTCCAGCATATCTCCGCCATTAAAATAATACGCTCTGAGTTCTGACATTTTTGCCGCTCCGATCCGGCTCCATCCCATCGGCCTCGAACTCATTCGGTCTGAAAGAATGTGACTGACATGGCTTTCCGTACTGCTTCCCAGCACACCGTTTTTTCGTTTTAACCGCAGTCTTGCCGCACTCCAGTTTGACAGTATATATTCTGCCGCATCATTTACTTTCTGCAGGTTTCTCCATTTTGGCATTTCTTTTTTCTGTTCTTCCACAAGCTGACGGAAATCATTCTTTGTTTTGCTGCGGATCGTTTTACGCAGTTCCTCCAATACCGGGGCTCTTTTTTTCTTTGGGATATGTGAAGTCAGTTTCAAAAGATATTTTTCCAAATGAAATCCATCCAGTACATACGTGATGCCATGGATCCTTCTCATACCGGATTTGATCCAGCTCCCGCCATCTGCGTTCAGATATATTTTTTTCACATGCTCCAGATCATAATTCCGGTCAAGATAAGCGTAAATTTCATCCCAGAACTTCAGGTTTTCCTCTCCGTTATTCACTCCGCAGAAATAGTGTGGATTTACCAGAACTTTCCGTTCATTTTGAAGATCTCCGTTTTCTTTTCCCTCATAAACGTATACCAGTTTCGTGATCAGTCCGTTGTTTTTTATGCCGTTCTCTGCTTTTGTGATATCACCTTTCTTTTCACGGAACTGAAGTGCCACATGGTCTTCGTCTGCATCCAGATACAGATAATCTACCTTTTTTTCTGCTCCGGAATCCGGTCATCCGGCGGAAACTTTAATTGGTGTATTTTATTTTTAACGGTCTGACGGCTTACTTCTGAAGTCAGACTCGTATGTTCTGCCCCCTGCTGATAGGATGTCTGTACCGCTTCTTTGAGCATTTCTGCTTCCGCATCCTCAGTCAGACGCTGGTATGGTTCAAGCTGCAGAACGTGATCCAGAAGATATTTACATTCTCCTGTTTCTTTGTTCTTGAAAAGTGTCTTTTTGAAGTTTACATCCCCCAGAGACGTTGTCAGAGTTTTACTGATATGTGATTCTACCGTCCATGATTTGCGGCGCACTCCACTTTTCTGTAACATCTGATCCATTTCCTCCAAAGCTTCCTGGATCATGATCAGCCCGAGACGGTGAAGCTCCTCTGTGAGTCCATAAATATACTCTGCAAACTTTGTTGGTTCTCTTAAAAATTTGTCTTCTAATTCTTCGAAATTTTTGATGCAATTTTCCTCAAAATAGATTATACTATTAAGCATAAGGGACACCTCCTTTGTGTGCGATGTTTAGTTTGTCAACTTCATTTTAACACAAAGTGGTGTCCTTTTTTATGATTTTTAAAAACCCTAATAAAATTTTACACTATCTTTACCGTTACACTCTCTCAAAAATTTCCATTTTCATCAAACAGAATATATTTCAGCGGAAACACTTCCCTGGTTTTCCGATAAGAAAGAGAATCTTGCCATACAGATCATTCAAAAGCAAACGAAGTTCTAACTGAAACACTGAACCTATTTATCTGAAAAAAGGGTGCGGTGGATAAGAAAACTGCGTATAACCGACATCTCATAGGAAAGAACAGGCATTTCAACAGACGAATGCGAAGAATTACTTCACTGGTGGTGTTTTACCTATAAAACGCCTTATGTTGTTGCAGAGGAACATAAGAGCCAAATTGAGACTGATGCAATCTGCATGGGCATTGACATTGCGTAATGACGACAGCAGAATAAAAATAGTATTGAAATTATATTATAAAATAGGCAGCCACGGTCGTGGCTGCCTACCCGCTAATGAAAAAAATAATTATTATTTCAGGGAAATGGTTCAAAGCGACAGCCCCATTCCTTCTGTATAATAGCATATCAAAACTTTTTAGTTCATTCAAAACAACTCCAGATTAATATACAACAATACATTTAGAATCAACAAAATTATTAATACATTTTATGATTGCATTTTCCAAACACTTCTTGAACTTTTCTGTAAACATAATACTGCTTGCCTGAAAATAAGTATCCTGTGTATACTGAAGCATATCCATAAATCTACTATATTGATAACGATAGCCTTTTTCTTTATAAAATCCTTCTCTATATGCTTCCAAACCAATCATCTTGGAGACTTCTCTTCCGACATTCTGATATAATGATAAAAACGACATCAGATCCGACATAAACTCATTCCCATCAAAGTCTTTATGTAAATATCCTTCAACATTGAATTTCACTTTATCCAGACATTTCATCGCATAATTTCTAATCTCTCTTACAAACTCTGTATTGATATTTTCATATCCATAATCGTTCACAAAAATATCAGAGCGATGTGGTTCACCTGCATAACACCACTTAGAGACACAAGCCCTTACTGTTGAAGAATAAAGTTTAAGGTGCTTACATTCAACAACTAAATTCTCATACAAAGCTTTAATATTTTGCTTTTCATATGCCGCAGTTTCAATAGAAAAGCATTTATCAATTCCATTAAATACTTTATACTTACGGCCATTCTCTGAGTCTTTCTTAACCATATCTTGTAATAATTTATGCAATGCTTTTGGATAGAAAATCTCTCGATCCCCTAAAAAATCTTCCATCTTGCTTTCACTATTCAATAAGAAAGCAGCCCTATATTTTCCTATAATAGTAGGTTTCTTCTTACTGGTATTGGATTTTATGCTTTCTTCAAACATCTGTGAAATTTCTTCCTGCTCTGCCACTGCATACTCATATATCTTATCCCATTCTATGCTTTTATTTCCTCTTCCGAACCTTTCATTTTCAAAAGTATTATTCTGGTAATAAGTATCCAAGTAATCCTTCAAGTAATCCTTCAAGTACTCATCCCAGTGCGTATATAAAATATAAACCTGTAAATCCCGATTTGCATTCTGAAGCATACGTCTTTCAGCTTCGAATCCTTTTTTTACAGTATCCGTGGTCTTAGAATTAACCACAAAGAGGATCTTATCGCAATGATGCTTCGCCAATATATCTATAATCCTCGTTGCTTCTCCACAAATTGAAGCACCTGTTGCATGAAATAGACCTTGAGTGTCAATGAAACGAACACAGTGTATTTCTTTCCCATCTAATTCAGCAACAACAAATTGTTCTGATTGTTCAACATTAAATACATACTTTGCGCCTCTGAAAATAAGTTGAACATCACTAAACAAATATTCTTTTGATCCAAACTCACTCTTCAACAAAACCTTAACCAACGTACTATTAACATCATCTTTATCCAAGAATACAATAAATCGGTGTTCATCTTCTTGTAACGTTTCCACATCTGCTGCTCCACAACCCCTTAAGGTTCCTTCTAACTTTTGCATGTCTCGATTAATGATATTAACTACAACATCCCAGAAATCAATAATATAAGATTCAAAAGATGCTGTTTTTGAGAATACCTCTTTAAATAATTTTACAATAACCTGACCTTTTTTTTTGGCTATTGCCTGGGATTCATTAAAAACATTCATCACTTCATCAATTGGAAATTTCTTTATAATCTTCATTATATTTTCAATGTCATCCTTGGTCATGTCCTTGATTTTATAAGCTAGCGACTCGTTAGATGGTCTCTCCAGTGCACATTTTAAAGTCTTAGAAATTTCTGAATAATACGAGTCAGCATCTGATTTCTTTGAATAAATATCCGCTCCTGAATAAATCAAATCTGTAAGAAATGAATTGTCATCATTGCAGTCAGCCATATTCTTTTTCTTCATCTTAAAATCCATAATTAATGTGCCTTCAGGAATTTTCTCAAAATCGGTTACAGTAATACAAGCTTCACGAGTGCTTCCTTTACCAGCAGCTTCTCTTAGACTGAGAAGTTTCTGGACAACCATATTATCTGTAAGTGCTCCCAGTAAGGTTGATTTTCCGGATTGCGTTGTTCCACAAACGGCAAAACAAGTTCCTTTCTTCTCTACAACAGCTATTGCTCCCTTTGTTTCATCATCAACTTGAATCATAATTTTCCCTCCTATTGGAATATTTATTGAATTTTTCACACAAAAAACTCTTCTGATCCATCAGAAGAGATATAATCCAACAAAAAGGAAATTCCATAGCATATATATAAACTATGATAGTAAACCTTTAATATATAAACATATTCCATCCTGACGCATCTGACACCCTCACCATCTATGAGAAATGCTGCATTTTTTATGTAAACCAATTATAGCATATATGAACTTCATTGTCAACTTTCTTTTATCAACTTATAATCAATAACTTTTTTATCAAAAAGCAAATTGTAACTATAACATCACATCTTCCACGCTCACAATCCCCGGCACCTCTCCACTAACCTGCAGTTCCGCTTCATCCGCAATTTCTCCCGGATCCTCCGGTTGCTCTTTTTCCTCATCATCGTCCCAGAGTGACTCATATTCCTTTTGCTTTTTCTGCGCGTTCATGGACGCCATTTCCTTTGCGGCAAGATACAATTCCATACTAAACTCCATCAGTTTCTTTTCGTCTTTTGCCGGAACCTTATCCCCGCCGGAGATTCTTCTTGCCACCTCCAAAATTTTGGCAAGATCTTCTCCGTACTCTTCCATTGCTTCCCCCTGCTGTTTTGCAGCTTCCATGTTAAAGATTGCCGTATGCTGTTCTAAAATCCGGTCCATAAAATCCTGATATATGTCGCACTGTTTTGCAATTGCATCGTAGGATAAATCCACAGATGCGGCTTCATTTTCATAGTGTTTCCGTGCTTCCTCGGATACGGACATTTTTTCCTGCAATGCCTGTCGCTGTTTTCCAAGTTCAGATTTTTTCTTCTGAAAGGTTAGCAGTTGGTTCCGATATACGTTTTTTGCTTCTCCTATTTTCATTTTACTCACATCCTTGTATATTGCTATTACTTCCTTGTTTCCTATCACTGTTCATATCGGCTGCTTGCTTTTCATTTATTATAGCACGGTAAACGCAAACTTTTTTTGTCCGCATACTTACGCTTTATATGAGTGTAAGTGTGCGGACGGTACTTTTTTGGCCACCCGAAACTGTATCGGCCCCACTACTCTTTGGGGATGGCTTGGGGAAACAGATCTCAGCCTGGGGGATTCCTATGCGGACGTTTCCGGAATTCGGCTGGGTGCGTAAGGCGGGGGCGGCTGCTTCCAGAAAGGCTAGACAGAAATGAAGTCGAGTTTGGG
>JBJENW010000237.1:0-1842 GCA_051880395.1 Lachnospiraceae bacterium
CTTGTGCTATTTTTTCTGTTTTGTTTTTTTGATGATTGCCCGCATATCTGCCTTTGATATGAACTCATAGTCTGTCCTAAAATCAAAGGCGCTGTGTAAGGCATCTGTCAGTTTCGTGCGTTTGTAGGAAGGAATGTAGCCACTGTCTTTGGACAGCAGGGTTACATTCATTTCCCGGAGGGTTTTCAAAATTTCGCTGCAGGTGAATCCTTCTCCCAGTTTCTTTTCCAGCAGGCGGTAAACCAGAAGACTGATGTAACATGTTATAAAGTGGGCTTTTATGCTGTCTTCCCGTCTTACAAAAACAGGTCTTGCTTCGAATTCTGTTTTCATGATCCGGAAGTTTTCTTCAATCTCCCAGCGGCGTTTGTTGATGTTGATGATCTCCCGGACATCACCGTCCAGGTTTGTTACAACAGCATAGAAACCATCATACATGGCTTCTTCACGGATGCGTTCCTCATCCAGCTGGTAAACCTGCTTCTGTGCGATCTCACCATCGTCGGTAACTGCTGTTTTCTGAATGAAGCGGGAGGGATCGTTTGGATTTTTCCCTTTTCTGGCTTTATCCGGAGACTGCATGATCTTTATGGCACGCTCGATCTGCCCTGTCCGGATCTTTTGCTGGTATGCCTTGTATTTCGGCGAGTATGTGATGATAACGGTTTCATCCATGTCTCCCGTGACAAGAGGGTATTCTTTGTAATAAACGGTGTTGTACACTTCAGGATCGGTCTCGTCCAGGGTGGAAATGTCTATGAATTTATCCGACCCCGGAACTCTGAACTGTGTTGGCAGGAGTGCCAGCTCACGTTCTTCTTTTTTCATCTTTTTCAAAGAGTACGTGATCACATAGGACCGGTTTCCGAAGCTGTTAAAAAAGCGGTTGTCTTTACTGCCGAGACCGGCATCAGAGCAAAAGATAAATTCGCTGCAGTTAAAATCCCGTATTACTTTGTTTTCCAGAGGTTTGAGGGTGAGCTGTTCATTCTGGTTTCCGGGATACAGGTCAAAGGAAAGGGGTATCCCATCGGCATCCATGAAAAGCCCCATGGTCACGATGGGATTGGGCCTGTGTTCCTTGCTTTTACCATACTTTTTCATGCCGTCTTCCGATTCGATCTCGAAATAGTAGTTGGTACAGTCATAGTAAAGGATCTTTGAGTTACGCGGATGAACAAAGTTGGAATTCTGGTAAAGTTCTTCCTGAATGTAATCCGATTCCTCCGCGAGAACAGAAAGGGAACGGTAAAGATTCTTCAGGGAGTACTTAGGCGGCTCCAACAGGGACTGACAGTAGGAAAAACTGCTGAGTTTGCTGGAAGGGGAAAGTATCCTTGCGTAGATCAGATCCGTAAGGATAGCGTGGAAATCGTAGGTAAACTTATGGTGGTTGCGGATATTTCTGCAAATGTTGTAAAGCCTTAATTCGGTGCAGAGCTGCTGCAGGAACAGATAGCCGACGTTAAAAAGGCGTTCTTCGTCTAAAGGAATACGTGCGAGAGGGGAAAAGGAGACAGTAACTTTTTCTTTCCGCTGGTTATAGAGTATGGTTTCTTTTTCTGCTTCCTCTTTTGCCCAGTCCATCATTTTGGTCTCATCACCAGAGAACTGTGTTAAAAGATCATTGTACTTGCCAAGCTTCTTATAGATGCGGGAAGAAGTTTTGCCGTTTTCTTTACGATAAGACTGTTTGATATAGACATCCTGATTGCCTTTGTTTCCAGTAATGGATACATACATAATATTTTTCTCCTGAAATAAAATCCGTTTTCTTTATTATACCACAAAGCGTACAAAATAGCACGCATAAAATCATAAAATTTGACAAAAAAATAAGCC
>JBJENW010000238.1:0-1839 GCA_051880395.1 Lachnospiraceae bacterium
AAATGTCAGTTGCTCAAGATGTGATTCTTCATAATTGTACCAATTCGCGGGAACTTAGCCAGTATATATGGGGATTGTATAAAACGCCTATCTTGTAAAAAGTGCCAAAATAGGAACAATAAAAAATATGCAGACGCTAGTTAATCTCTTTGGAACCTATTTATTGCACGACAAGTAAGCCTCCAAAGGAAGCTTTAAAAAATATGAAAATCAAATGATTTAGTTTCTCATGGCATAGGTTCTACCACTTGGACGCATGCTGTTGCAGCAACCACAGACGGGGCAGGTTCGTATGTTATAGTTCCAAACTTTCAAAAGTACTTCATCCATTGAGAGTTCAGATAGCTTGGATACAAAACGACGGTGCCCTTGAATACGAAAAATGATTGCAAGGTTTTTTGATTTCCAGCGATTATTTAAAAAACCATAGTAGCGAATCTTTTGGAAACCACTTGGAAGCACATGCATCATAAAGCGACGAATGAATTCCACGCAAGAAATGGTAACTATTTTTTGCTCTTTGGTTTTATAATCCCTGGCATGAAAAGAAACTTCTCTTTCATTAACGGAAATGATTCTGGTATTCGTGATAGCAATGCGATTGGCATAGCGCCCGAGATATTCAATGGCGTTTCCATTTCCGTTGAAGGTTTCTTTGATTTCGGCATTCCAGTCTATGGAATAAAGATTGTCCCTGAATTCGTTCCATGCATAATGGTTGCGAAGTTTTTGACACGATTTAGAAAAATGCAATTTATTTTCTGAATAGTATTGCTGTAAATAAAACAAAAACTTGCCACGAAATTTTTTAATCAATGGTTCGATTCGAACAAGGAACTGGTTGGTACAAAGTTTCAAATCTTTTGTTTTTGATAAACCACCACCAGAGACAATGCAATGTATATGTGGATGATAGTTTAACGCTTGTCCCCAGGTGTGAAGAATTTGAATAATGCCGGGTGTTGCTCCGAGATACTTTTTATTCTCACATAATTCTAAAAGTGTCTCAGCGGAGCATCTGTGTAACAGGCTGTAAAATAGCTTTTGGTTTGTGTAAACAAGTGGATTTAACTGTGCAGGAATGGTAAAGACTACATGAAAGTAATCTGCATCAATGAGTTCGCTGCTACGCTTGTCAATCCACAATTCTTTAAGAACGGCCTGACAGTTAGGACAGTTACGGTTGCGACAGGAGTTTGCATGGAAATCTAAGTAATCGCATTCCTTACACAAACTGATGTTGTAACCAAAAGCTCCAGACTTGCAATTCATAATGCAGTAAGCGGCATTTGATTGTTCGGCAGATGGTTGATACTTATTGCAATAATCATTCCAACCATTAGCGAAAATCTGCTGGATTTTTGAATTACTCATGGAAAGCACCTCCCATCTGGTCAAGAGGATTAACCACATCAGAAAATGAGGTGGATGCCAAATGCACATAAATCGTAGTAGAATTCAGGGATTTATGACCAAGAATCGCTTTAATGGTCAATAAATCGGCACCATTTTCATAAAGATGTGTACCAAGGGCATGACGAAAGGAATGACAGGTGATGCGTTTCGGCCATCCAAGGCGTTCCTCGTGCTCGTGTATATGACGGGATAAGAAAAAGGTGTCAATGGGTCTGGTTGGGTCAGTTTGTTTTGGAAAAAGCCACTCTTTTGGTCTTCCGCATTCAAACCAGTAACTGGTTAAAAGATCTAGGGCAAACTTAGAAAGTGGAGCAAGACGCTCCTGTCTGTTTTTTGACTTGCAAATATGAACCTTCATTGTGCTGCGATTGATATCCTCATATCGAAGATGACAGACTTCGCCGATACGAAGCCCTGAAGAAT
>JBJENW010000239.1:0-1839 GCA_051880395.1 Lachnospiraceae bacterium
AATTAAAAATCGTTAGCTAAACATTACCATGATTATGACAGGCGAGGGAGTGTCCGATTATGAATTTAAGAAGGGTTTGTTGTATATGTGTATTATTCTCGCTGCTTGCAGGATGTGCCTCTGAATCTCCTATTGATGAAAAAAAGAAAAAAACTCAAACCGCACAAAGTTCTATTAATAAAAACGTTCCCCAGCAACTAACAGACAAA
Organism: Lachnospiraceae bacterium; assembly: GCA_051880395.1. GTDB lineage: Bacteria > Bacillota > Clostridia > Lachnospirales > Lachnospiraceae > JBJENW01. Next base: position 210 of record JBJENW010000239.1, read on the forward strand.
GATTTATATGGTAATGAAACCACACTGGTTGTATCTGAGGAGGATATTCAAGCTGCGCTTGAAGGAGATGAGTTTCGTGTGCCTCTTAATTCTCCCGTTATACTTGTTCAGTCTGGCAGTCGCGCACCGGAAACCATTATGCAGGAGGAGATGAGAAAATATTATACAGTTGCCACATTTTCTGGCATTCCTGACAGGCAAAAACCTGTAACTTGTAATAAAGACAAAAACAAAGATGAAAGTCTGGATGTTGTAGATACCGAAAATATGAACTGGATGCAGGCATTACGTTTTGTTGCGGCAAAAGGCCATCAGAAAGCGATTATTGTTTTCCAGGATACGTTGCAGACAGGAAAATATGACTCTGGATTGAAATCAATAGTTTGGTCAGATTATAAAAATCAAAAATTGACTGACACGATGTCACTGCGTTATTTGGTTCGATTCACGCTGGTGGATGTGGCTACAGGTGAGTGGGCTACCTGGTCGCCTGTGAATTATGAATCGAAAGTGATTTTTCCGCAGATAGGGAATAAAAATTCTGACAGCCTTGATGTGGCAGAACAGCAGATTTCACAACTTAAGCAGAAAACGTACGCAGCAGTGGTTAAAGATCTGGTGAATCGCTATCAGTAGTAAGGTTTTATACCAGACGTTTTAATGGTACTTAGCAAGAAAGAGCATTTTCTTTTCTATTTATACTCTGGTTCAAGTCTGCTAATTAATTTTACATATATATTTTTTTAGGAGTAGTAAAAAACTTTACTAAAGTTATTTATTGTTCTCTCAACATATAAGCTGTAGTTCGAGTTTTCGGTTGAACTGTCAAAAATACATCATACACATCTATAAAACAGCAGGTACGGTTAATTAAGAATTTTTATTCGTGATTAACCGTACTTCATCATTTTATTTTATAATGTTAAATTGCCTTTTTAAAATATAACAATAATGCAGATGAAAAACTCCCAGGTAACTTAGAAAATCCGTTCACTCCAAAGGCTGTACGCACTGGTTCCGGCGACGCTGTGCTCCCAGTTGATACTCTCATAGGTAAATGACACAGACTCTTCCGGCTGTCCTGGGCTGTCGTTAATGGTATGGGGAACGGTAAGGCCGATGTTTGAGATCCGGGCGTTAGTCAGTTTCACCTTGTAGTACGGTTCATTAACACCAAAGCGGTTGGTGCGATAGAATACAAAATCACAGGTCAGACATTCATTCTCCGAAATGGCCTTGCCCAGCAGGGGGGAAGATTTATCCACCGGTTTCGTGATGGTCAGCTCCTGGTGGTTGACATTCTGCGCCCGGCTCAGACCATGGGACAGTGACGTCACCATGATCTGATCCTGATGTGCAATCTGGGCTTTGTTACCGATGGACGGCATTGACGAGCATCCGGATGAAATCAGCCCCTGAAGTTCTCCGTTCAGTGTCAGATAGACGGGATTTGCCATTGTTATTCTCCTTAAACTCAATGAGTCGGAAGGACTGGCACGGTGCTGTTGTCCGTTGCCATATCCTGTCCGGTATTTTTCAGCAACAGCCAGCGGCTTAACAGCCCATCCAGCCGTTGGTTGATCTCTTTTGCTAGCGCCTGTGTGTCCTGATTCTGCGTGCGGGTCTCCTG
>JBJENW010000240.1:0-1834 GCA_051880395.1 Lachnospiraceae bacterium
TCCTAAGCGGAAGGCCAGCGGTTCGAATCCGCTCGGGGACGCCAGAAAAAAGCCTTGAAACCACGTTGTTATGCGGGTTTCAGGGCTTTTCTTATTTCTTACTGCATGTGCTGAAACCCGGCACCAATGTATGTAAGGCTAAACGCTGATTTTTCGCATAACTACGTTGTATGGAACCTCATAATGAACGGGTTTGCGCGGGTGCTCTGTCTTTGGCTTATTTCTGGTTCCCTGGGGGATCGTGAGATTTGCAGGGGCTTTTAAATCTACATCAAACCCTCGAAAATGGCACTTTGGTGTAAAAAAATCTACATCACAACCCCCAAAAAAGGCGATTTGGTGTAGATTTTTCGGGACCCCGTGGAATGTAGTAAACCCGAACTATCCGACGATCAATGTTGAGGCGGAGAAAAAGGACTCCGATTCCATCACAAGTAATTAAGAGAAGATCTCCCGGTGTATGGACACCGGGAGATTATTTTTACATCGAATGAATTTCTCGACATACATGAAAAATACAATCTCTTTTATGTAGATTTTCCTATTCTGAAGATGGTAAACGTATTTTTGAATAGGAGGATAATGATGAGTGCAATAAAAATTGAAACAGTTTCTCTTGTGACAACAGATAATAAAGAAACAAACTTGGCGAATTATCGTAAATATATTGATGATGCAGGTGCCAATGGAGTACAGCTATTGGTACTTCCGGAATACTCCAGTACAGGGTTGGCGCAAAATATCAGCATGAACTACATCAGTGCAGAAGAGAAGGAACTCTTTGAGAAGAATGCTGAGCCAGTCCCGGAAGGGGAAACGGTACAGATGATTATTGAGCGGGCCAACAAGTATAACATGTATGTTGCCTGGACCATGATTGAAAGGGATAAGTTCTACACAGACAGAATCTATAACACCGCTGTGTTAGTTGGGCCAGAAGGGTATGTTGGCTCATATCGAAAGGTACATCGTGCTGGGACAGAGAAAATGATGTTCCTTGCTGGTGACAAAGGCAGTGAGGTTTTTGATACTTCCATTGGGAAAATCGGATTTATAATCTGCTTTGACAAGACTTATCCTGACACGGTACGTGCATTAAAGCTGAAAGGCGCAGAAATAATCATTAACCCAACAGCGTGGCCAGGGTTGGATCAAAGATTAGGGAAATTGGATCTTTCTATGCAGTTCCATCGCTATGCCGGACGCTGCAGAGCTATGGAAAATGGAGTGTTCTATGTCGATTGCAACTTAGGCTGCAATCCAGAAGATAAGATGAATGCCGAAGGCGGCCATGCCCGGATTATGACACCTGCGGGTGAAATTCTTACAGAAACGGGTTGGAATGAAGAAAAAATTGCCGTAACAGCAGATCCCCAAGCCTCGATAGCCGAATATTATGAGAAGATGGGAATTACAGAAGAACAGCATCTGGATATGCTGAAAAAAAGACAGAAGTTACATGACAAGGCTGCTACTGTAGCAGATGTAGCCATGACAAATATTCGATTTTATGGCTCTGCACTTTGTAATACTTTAATGGATCTGCCCACTGCCTTGAAGGTTAAAGGAAAGTTGAAATAGAGGTATTATTAATATGCCGATATAAAAAACGAAAACAGCAATCTGACTCCAGAGATTTATTGTTAGAAGAACAAATATAAAATACCGCGCCTGTCCGGACCCATTGCTTTTGTCTACTAATCGTTGACAGATACATGGAAACTGGACAGGCAATTTTGTGTAGCTTTTTCCACCCCGTTTCCCTGAACCTTTCCTTCCCCTATTTCCTCAAAAAAGATAGAAAGCAAACGAACCTGAGCGGAGAAAGGGAACC
>JBJENW010000241.1:0-1827 GCA_051880395.1 Lachnospiraceae bacterium
AACGATAAAGGGAATCGTTTGGGATATTCGTTTTCCGAGAGCTCTGGCTTCATTGGTTCTTGGAGGGGCGCTGGCTCTTTCGGGATATCTTTTGCAGACGTTTTTTCACAATCCGATTGCAGGACCGTTCGTACTTGGAATCTCTTCCGGTTCGAAACTTGTTGTTGCTCTTGTGATGGTGTTTCTGGCAGGAGAAGCTGTAAAAATCAGTTCAGGGATGCTGATTACAGCGGCCTTCATTGGTGCGATCATTTCTATGGGATTTGTCCTTCTTCTGTCAAAGAGAGTGCAGAATATGTCTATTCTGGTCATCAGTGGAATTATGATTGGTTATATCTGTTCGGCTATTACAGATTTTGTTGTGACGTTTGCAGAGGATGCGGATATCGTAAATCTACATAACTGGTCAAAGGGAAGCTTTTCCGGAATATCCTGGAGTAATGTGAGAGTGATGACCGTGGTGGTTTTGATAACAGTGTTTTTGATTTTTTTCTTATCAAAGCCGATCAGTGCATATCTGCTTGGTGAGAATTATGCGAAAAACATGGGCGTAAATGTACGGATGCTCCGTATTCTGATGATCATATTGTCAAGCATATTGTCTGCATGTGTGGTTGCCTATGCCGGTCCGGTTTCCTTTGTCGGAATTGCTGTTCCACATCTTGTGAAAAGCTTTATGAAAACAAATCAGCCAATCTGGATGATACCGGCAAGCTTCCTGGGAGGCGGTGTGTTCTGCCTTTTCTGCGATCTGATCGCAAGGACAGTATTTGCGCCGACGGAATTAAGCATCAGCACGGTGACCGCTGTATTTGGAGCACCGGTTGTTTTGTGGGTCATGGCCGGACGAAAAAAAGAGAGAGATTAATATGAGTGAATATTATTTTTTTACAAATAAAATGTGTGTAGGGTATAACGGAAAACCTTTGGTCAAAGATATCGAAATTCGATTGAAAAAGGGAGAAATCCTCACGCTGATTGGTCCAAATGGCGCCGGAAAGTCAACAATACTAAAAAGTATTGCGAGACAGTTGGAACTGATCAGTGGTGTTGTGTACATAGGCAAAGATTCTCTGAAGGAGATGAAAAGGGAAGAATTAGCAAAGAAAATGTCCGTTGTTTTTACGGAAAAGATCAAGGCGGAGATGATGACCTGTGAAGAGGTGGTTGCCACAGGAAGATATCCGTACACCGGGAAATTCGGAGTATTATCAGAAGAAGATGATCAAATCGTAGAAGAAGCGATGGAACTGGTGCATGTAAAAGAAATCAGAGACAGAGCATTTGAAAAAATCAGTGACGGTCAGAAGCAGAGAGTCATGCTTGCAAGAGCAATTGCGCAGGAACCGGAAATTGTTATTCTGGATGAGCCTACCTCTTATCTGGATGTAAAATACAAACTGGAGTTTTTGTCAGTTCTTCAGGAGTTGAAAAAGAAAAAGGGTCTTACGGTCATCATGTCTCTTCATGAGCTTGAACTGGCGGAAAGAGTATCCGACCAGATTATGTGTGTGAAAGGGGATTATATTGATCGGATTGGGGAGTCAAAGGACATCTTTCAGTCTGGTTATATCACACAGCTTTTTGATATTGATACGGGTAGCTTTGATGAAGAAAACACAAGTATGGAACTTCAGCCAGTCAGAGGAAAAGCAGAGGTTTTCATTATTGCCGGCGGGGGAACCGGGAAAAACGTGTATCGCAGGATGCAGAGGGAAGGAACAGCATTTGTGACGGGAATTTTATTTGAAAATGATCTGGATTATCCTGTGGCGAAAGCGCTGGCGTCAGATGTGATAACAGCAAAAGCGTTTGAACCAATTTCAG
>JBJENW010000242.1:0-1826 GCA_051880395.1 Lachnospiraceae bacterium
GACTTCATTTCTGTCTAGCCACTTTTGTTTCATCCACCCCGCACCTTGCCTCCTGTCGGATACCGGAAACGTCCGCGTAGGAATCCCCCCGGTTGAGATATTTTTCGGCAAAGTGCCCAAAAAGTGGTGGTCGCGAAAATGCAGTGGGAGACCAATAAAGTAGAAACTGCAAAGACTTACACCCATATAAAGTGTGAGTGTGTTTACTGACAAAAAAAGCTTGCGTACCATGATATTGTGGTGCAGAGAAACGTATGGTACAATAAGACAGAAAAAACAGATGGATGAGAAAGGGGTAACAAATGAAACTGATATCATGGAACGTAAATGGTCTGCGGGCATGTATGAAGAAAGATTTTATGAAAACATTTGAAACGCTCAATGCAGACATTTTTTGCCTGCAGGAGACGAAATTGCAGGCGGGACAGATTGAAATGGAATTGCCAGGATATGAGCAGTATTGGAATTATGCAGAGAAAAAAGGATATTCCGGAACGGCAGTGTTTTCCAAAGAAAAGCCGCTTGCAGTAAGCTGTGGAATCGGAATCGAAGATCATGATAAAGAGGGACGGGTCATCACATTAGAATATGAACACTTTTTTCTGGTAAATGTGTATACACCGAATTCGCAGAATGAGTTGAAACGTCTCGGTTATCGCATGGAGTGGGAGGATGCATTTCGTGCGTATCTGACGGGACTTATGGAGAAAAAAGGTGTGATCGTATGTGGAGATCTGAATGTAGCACATCAGGAGATCGACCTGAAAAATCCGAAAACAAACCGGAAAAATGCCGGATTTACAGATGAAGAACGGGAAAAAATGACGCAGCTTTTAGAGAGTGGATTTTTGGACAGTTATCGATATTTTTATCCGGACCGCGAAGGCGTCTACAGCTGGTGGTCGTATCGGTTTCGTGCACGGGAGAAGAATGCCGGATGGCGGATTGATTATTTTTTAGTATCCCGGCAGTTGAAAGAGGCGATGAAAGGGGCAGAAATTCATACAGAGGTGTTCGGTTCAGACCATTGTCCGGTGGAACTGGAATTAGAAGAAGGAATTTGATAAAAAGAAAGCGGAAACAGTGCAGCAACGTGCGAACGGCTTCCGCTTTTTCTATCTGTGTTCGTACATTAGGCGAATGCCTGTTTGATGCTATCGTAATGAAGAAAAATACCCTGGTCTGCATAGGCGGCAATTTCTTCTCTGGTGGCAAATGAAAATCCGGATGTCTCGGACTCCTGCGGGGTGACGTCTGTTTCCTGAAGTTCCATTTCAAATACATACACATCAACGAAATAATTATTTTGTTCTTCTGGATTGACACGTTTGTATGTAAAGGAGTATCCGCCTTTGGCGTCAGATACATCGACACCGGTTTCTTCTAAGATTTCCCGTTTTACGGCATCTTCGGAGGATTCTCCAGCCTGTACGCCGCCGCCTGGGACTTCCCACCAGCCGGCACCCCATTCTTTATCTAAATTCCGCTGTGTGATCAAAAAGGTGTCATCCGGTCGCTTGATCACACCGAGAACCGTCAAATGAAATTCGTCCGGTTTCATGTGCCAGTCATTGCGTTTCATTGTACGTCCGGTCTTTTCTTTGTTTTCATCGTAGATATCCCATTCTTCCATTTGTGCTTAAAATCCTTTCTTTTTCTGGTTTTTCCTTTCCTTTATTATACTTGATTTTAGCCTAGAAGTATAGAATTTTTTTGGCAGAAAATATCTCAACCGGGGGGAGTTTCTATGCGGACGTTTCCGGTATTTGGTGGGGGTACACAAGGGGCGGGGCTGCTGGCAGGGAAGTGGCTAGACAGAAATGAAG
>JBJENW010000243.1:0-1824 GCA_051880395.1 Lachnospiraceae bacterium
TATTTCTTGCTACCTGTGCTCCGGCGGCTGCTATGGTTACTCAGCTGGCACAGATTTATGATAAAGATTCTAAGTATGCAAGTGTCATCAACGTGATGTCTATTGTGTTCTGTATAGTGACAATGCCGGTGATGGTGATGGTCTACGAATCATTTTTCTGATGAAAGAATATTGAGAAAACGGGATAGAGTATAAGAATTATAAAAGTAAAATCTTCCGGGAATTTTTGCTCCCGGAAGATTTTTTGTGACTTATCGCATGTTTTAAAATCAGACTTCCGGAGTTTCGATTTCTTTGCTGTACTTTTCTATCTTTTGCATCACTCGTTCTTTTTCTGCTCCTTCGAGAATGACAGGACAGTAGTCGTTGTAATCATTTGCTGAAGAAATAGAACATGGGATAATATTCGTCTCATCCGTATCTTTTAATTTACCATTTTCAAAGGTATATGTTTTCTGAAGAATCATAGTATCTTTGTCAGCAGGGTTTTTGTTTCCACCGAAACAGAAATTACCGAGACTGTATGCAATGGTTTTTCCTTTGTAAGTTTCAATATCCTGAAGTACATGAGGGTGATGTCCGATGACCAGATCGGCGCCTTCGTCAATGGCATAATGAGCAAGCTCTTTTTGTCGCTGGTTTGGTGTGTATTCTTTTTCCGCACCCCAGTGCATGGTGATGACGATTAGTTTTGCTCCGGCATCTTTTAACGCGTCGATATTATTCTTAATCTGTGTTTCTTCCCCTTGATGCTTTTCGATTTCATTGATTCCTGCAAATCCAACTTTGACACCGTTAATCTTGGCAAGAAGAGCCTGGTCATAACCAAAGGAAGAAATATTCGCATCTTTTAGTGCCGCTAAAGTATCGGTGAATCCCTGATTGCAATAATCGTGGCTGTGATTATTGGCAATATTTGCTCCCTCTATGAAACTTCCTGATAGAATGGAAGAATATTCTGGATCAGCCTTAAATGCATAAGTTTTTTCCGCACGCTGGTCGGAGGTTGTCAGAGTACCCTCAAAATTCACAATAGTCATGTCGTCTTTTTCAAATACAGAGCGGACATTTTTTAAGAAATAGTCAGATCCTTGTGCGTCATAATAGGCATTGAGGCTTTTTTCCTGGTCAAAATTCACGTCTGTCCCCAGTGTACAGTCTCCGGTAAAACTAAGAGTTACGGTTACAGGTTTCTCAGAGCCTTTCTTTGGAGAAGTACCAATGGTGATCTCCTCGATATCGATAGTTGATTCGACCTTTTTTTCAACTGTTTCTTCCTGTTTTACAGGTTCTTTCTTTTCTTCTTTATGGAACAGGGAAGCGATACCTTTGACGGCAGTTATGATTCCTGCAATCAGACCAATGAAGATGCAGAACATGGCAATGAGGATAATCATGCGGAGAATCTTTTTTCGCCTTCTTCGTCTGGCACGTATCTTTTTGGAATGACGGATACCGTTTCTTTCTGACTGTCGTCTTTTGGCGTCCTTTATGCCGCGGGGACTCTGGGACGGTTGTTTTGTATATCTGTTTTCACTCATTTTCTCTTACCGTAAAACAGGCAGTTCATTTGAGAACTGCCTGTAATTTTCATCTGTTAGATTTGCTGTATTCTGTTTGTTAGATCTTAGTTAAGATAATTACATTTTGCAGCATCAACCCCAGCTAAATCTTCTTTTGCAGCGCTGATACTTACGAAAAATTCAATGCCGCAATCTTTAGAAATCTGGTCTACTCTGTCGATAAATGCCGGAATATTCTCAAGAGAAATATCAGCATGTTTTAAAATTCCGTCAATAAATACGCACTCAATGTCGTGGTTGG
>JBJENW010000244.1:0-1822 GCA_051880395.1 Lachnospiraceae bacterium
GTAACTACATCTAAATCGAAAAATTCTGAATCTTTTTATATCGCAAAAAGTTTTATTAACAATAAAGGAAAAAGTACATCTGTCAATGTACGCAAACTTGGAACGCTTCAGGAGCTTCTTGTTGAACATGGCCCGACCCGCGATGATGTCATGAGATGGGCAAAAGAAGAAGCCAGGATAGAAACACTGAAATACAAAAAAGAACAACAGACTAAATCTGTCCAGATCACCTTTCATTCTGACCAAAAACTGGATTATGGCCAGCAGGTCTTCTATCGTGGAGGATATCTTTTCCCTCAGGCTTTTTACTATCGTCTCCAGCTGGATAAAACATGCCGGAAGCTCAGGAATAAATACAGGTTTAAATTTGATATCAATGCTATCCTGTCCGATCTTATCTATGCCAGGATCCTTGAACCTGCCAGCAAACGTTCTTCTTTTAAGACCGCTTCTGAATTTCTTGAAAAGCCGTCTTATCAGCTGCATGATGTATACCGGGCACTTGATGTTTTGGGAAATGAATGCGATTTTATCCAGTCAGAAGTGTATAAGAACAGCCACTTACTCGGAAAACGTAATGACAAGATTCTTTATTATGACTGCACAAACTATTTTTTTGAGATCGAACAGGAAGACGGGGATAAAAAATATGGCAAATGTAAAGAGCACCGCCCAAATCCCATCATCCAGATGGGGATGTTCATGGATGGAGATGGTATCCCTCTGGCGTTTTCCCTTTTTCCCGGAAATGCAAACGAACAGACTTCCCTGAAACCATTGGAAGAAAAAGTACTCCGGGATTTTGGATGTACAAAGTTTATTTACTGCAGCGATGCCGGACTCGGTTCAGAAGCGATCAAAAGAATAAACCATGCCGGTGAGCGTGCTTTTATTGTCACCCAGTCTATAAAAAAGCTAAATAAAGAGGATAAAAAATGGGCTTTAGACAGAACCGGATTTAAACGCGTCTCCGATGACATGCCTGTTGACCTTTCCAAAATCCCAGAGGATGACAACGGACTATACTATAAAGATGAGCCATATACTCCTCATACACTCCATCAGCGCTTGATCGTAACTTATTCGCCTAAATACGCAAGATATCAGAAAACGATACGCGATGCGCAGGTAGAACGTGCCGAAAAGATGCTTAGTTCAGGAAAAGTAAAAAAATCCAGAAGAAATCCGAATGATCCTGCCCGTTTTATTGGAAAGATTGCAGCAACTGAAGATGGGGAAGCAGCAAAGATCCATAATTATCTGGATACAGATAAGATTGAACAGGAAGCCATGTACGATGGAATGTATGCCGTGACTACTGATCTGTTAGATGATGATGTAAAAGACATTTTAAAAGTCAGTGAAGGAAGATGGGAAATCGAAGAATGTTTCCGGATAATGAAAACAGATTTTGAAGCAAGACCTGTATATCTTCATGATGATATACGAATAAAAGCACATTTTCTTATCTGTTTCCTTTCATTAGTCATATACCGGTATCTTGAAAAGGCATTGGGATATTCCTTTACTTGCGAGGCGATCCTGGATAAATTAAAAACAATGAACTTTGCAGATGTACAGGAACAGGGTTTTATCCCGCTTTATATGCGAGACAAGTTAACTGATGCCTTGCACGAGATCTGCGGTTTTGATACAGACTTTAAATTTATCACCAAAAGTCAAATGAGAACAATCCAGAAAAAAAGTAAAGGCAGAAAATAAAATACTATAATCTAAAACGATGCAAAAAATCGCTACAACGCTCTATTATCAAGCTTTGTAGCGATTTATTTTTTTCTAAACTGTCAAAAACGGGATTATA
>JBJENW010000245.1:0-1819 GCA_051880395.1 Lachnospiraceae bacterium
ACGGTCCAACATATACAGAATAATTAGTTTATAAAGTTTAAATGCGTTTTCCATACATTAACTCCTTTCCCTGCCATATATCATTGCGTTTTAGATAAGACTGCATCTGATTAAGTACCTGACGTTTGTTTTTGCTCCACTGTGGTTCGAGAAGCAGTGATTTTGGCCCGTCTCCTGTAAGACGATGAATAATAATATCTGGTCTTAAGTGAGAGATACACTGCCCCAGAATTTCAAAATATTCTTCCATAGAAAATATATGAAAAGGACGCTTAAGATAATAATCAGCCAGATCCGTACCTTTTAGTATATGAAGCAGCTGAAGTTTCATACCTTGAATGTCCATTCCGTTAAGATAGTGAATGGTATCCAGTATTCTGGAGTGATCTTCACCAGGGAGTCCGAGAATCACATGTACGATAGTTTCAATTCCATATTTTCTGAGTGAAGAAACAGCTTTCTCAAATACAGGAAGGTCATAGCCTCTTCGAATCAATTTTGCGGTATCTTCGTGAATCGTCTGGAGCCCCAGTTCCACCCAGACAGGTTTTATCTGATTCAATTCATTAAGAAGAGATAAGACATCATCATCCAGACAATCAGGGCGCGTAGCAATTGACAGTATTCTGATATCCGGATGGGAGATGGCTTCTGTGAATACGTTCCTTAAATATTCTATAGGAGCATATGTATTTGTATAGGCTTGAAAATAAGCAATATAGGAAGAACCGGTTTGCTTCTTTTCTACAAGTTTTTTTGCTTGCTCGATCTGTCCTGTAATGGTAAGATCTGAGCTGGCAGCGAAATCTCCGGAACCCCCTTTGCTGCAGAAAATGCATCCGCGGGTTCCTAAAGTACCATCTCTGTTTGGACAGGTCATACCTGCGTTTAAAGATAATTTGTATATTTTTTCTCCAAATTTGTTTTTTAAGTAGTAGTCGAGGGAATAGTAACGTTTCTCCCCCCAATATACTGTATGTGTATTCATATTTTTATCCTGCTTAAAAGAATCTTTTAACATAATAGCATTCTGAGGAAAGCAAATCAATATAAGAACTTTAATTAATCTTTGAATATCATAAAGATTAGTGATAGAATAAAAAAGAATTGTGATTTTAGGAGGAAGAGAACATGGATTACGCAAAAGAGTCATTAAGGCTTCACGAAGAATGGAAAGGTAAAATTGAAGTAATTGCGAAAGTACCGGTTGAGACAAAAGATGATCTGTCTCTGGCATATACACCGGGAGTTGCACAGCCTTGCCTGGAGATACAAAAAGATGTTGATCGCAGCTATGATCTTACAAGAAGACATAATATGTGCCTTGTTGTTACAGATGGTTCCGCTGTGCTTGGCCTTGGGGATATCGGACCGGAAGCAGGCATGCCTGTAATGGAAGGAAAATGCGTATTATTTAAAGCTTTTGGAGGAGTAGATGCATTTCCTCTTTGTATTAAAAGTAAGGATGTTGATGAGATCGTTAATACAATTTATATGATTTCCGGCTCTTTTGCAGGTGTAAATCTGGAAGATATTTCTGCGCCGAGATGTTTTGAGATAGAAAAAAAACTGAAAGAAAAATGCGATATTCCAATCTTTCACGATGATCAGCATGGAACAGCGATTATTACACTTGCAGGTCTTACCAATGCACTTAAAGTGGTAGGTAAGAAAAAAGAAGAGATTAAAGTGGTTATGAATGGGGCTGGAGCTGCAGCTATTTCTATTGCAAAACTTTTACTTACCGCTGGTGTAAAAGATGTAACATTGTGTGACAGAAACGGCGCGATCTATGAAGGACGCGAGGCAGGCATGAATC
>JBJENW010000246.1:0-10109 GCA_051880395.1 Lachnospiraceae bacterium
ACTGGAAACGTCCGCGTAGGAAATCCCCCTCGGTTGAGATATTTTTCGTCAAAATCCCCAAAAAGTGGTGGCTACGAAAATGTAGAGGGAGCCCAATAAAGTAGAACCCGCAAAGACTTACACTCATATAAAGCGTAAATCAAATATGGGAATGATCATATGTATGCGAAATCTACACAAAAATCACCGAAGGTGACAGGAAAAAAATTTTTTTACATGGTATAATAGAAGGAGTCGTTTTAGAAAAAATTGGGGAATGTTTTTATAAGGAGGGACTATCATGCCAGTAGAAAAAGACAGACAGGATATGAACGACGTATTACAAAAGGCAAATCGGATCTTAGAGGATTGTAGCGCTTATATGACAGAAAGAATGGAAGATGAGCAGATTGATACACTTTCCGGGATTCGGCAGGTAGAGAGGATTTTTGATTTTCAATCAGAGTTTTTTATTGTTCATCATGAGGCGTATGTGCGTTTGAAAAAGTATGAAGATATGCTGTTTCTGGAGACGGATCAGAGGGAATATTATCAGAATCATCTGCAGTGTTTGCAGAATTGCCGGGCATCTTTGGTAAAAGCGATCGCATGTGGTGTGGAAGACGGAAGTATTCGTAAGGAGATTGATCCAAAGCAGGAAGCTGCGGTATTAGAAGGTGCATTTGGATCGGTTCTACGAAGTGAGTGCGAGAAATTGAGTGTGTCGGATGCAAAGACAGAGCAAAATGTTGATCAGATTTTGAGTGAATGTGTGCAGATGTCGATGGAATATCTGAGAAATGATTCTGGAAGGGTTACAGCGGCTTTTGCATAAAAAATGCGAATTTCGCAAAAAGAATGCGAAACAGACAGGATTAATGCCGAACTCGGCTATTTACTATGCGAAATGCGGATGCTATAATAAAACTATCTTAAGTGAGACGAAATACCTCCCACAAACGGGGATGAGTAGGGCAGTTTCGTTGAGGATGAAAGCATACAGGGCTTACATGAGAACAACGAGGGGAAAGACAGGGTAGTATGTTCTTTAAACGGTCTGAGGGGGCCGGTTCTTATGTGGTACAAAGGGGTGCCAATATGATCTGTATACCGAGTGGTAGTTTTTAGGGAGGCATAAAGCTGAGGGGAACAGCTTTGTGTAATCGAGAATGATTCAAGGATTTCCACACATTCTTAGCAAACTGTTGGGTGGCATTTCGCCTCACCATAGGTAAAATACTGTAAGACAGAAATGAGTAGGGACGTTTTTGGATTACAAACGGAGAAAAAATACATGGGGAGTATTTGGTAGATAGATGTGATACGTTAGAACAGTCGGTATAGAAACCGGCTGTTTTTTTCTTTTTCACAACTTTTTATCTATAGAAAAATTGTGAAAAAAACGGTATAATAGGGCAAAGACGATTTGTACTGGAAAAAGTACAAAAAGGAAAGGTGAAAGTTTTGGTTAAAATAGCAATTTGTGACGATGGGGAGATCGAACAGCGCATTCTTGAAAATCTGCTCCGTGCCTTGTTTGCCAAACGAAAATTAGAGTGTGAGATTACCGCGTATAGTTGTGGAGAAGAACTGTTAAGTGAGTATGAAAAGGGAAAGTATGATCTGATCCTTCTTGATATTTATATGAAGCAGATGAATGGAATTGAAACAGGACGGGAAATTCGCAAAAGAGATCATGAAGTGGATATTATTTATTGTACATCCAGTGCCGATTTTGCTTTAGAAAGCTATGATGTTTTTGCCATCGGCTATTTGTTAAAGCCTTTTGATAAAAAGAAATTGGATTTTTTGATCGGCTTTTTCCTGCAGCGTAAGCCGCGCCTGAAGAAGAATCATATTACTGTATTGTCGAAGTATCAAGAAAAAGTATTGGAATTTGATCATATCTGTTATATTGAATCCTCGGATAAAGTGGTGATGTATCATATGGATAACCAGGAGGATGTGACAGTGTATGAACAGCTTGGAAAAGTAGAAAAACAGTTGGAAGATTCCCGTTTTTTTCGCTGTCATCAGAGCTATATTGTGAACTTTGATTTTGTCATAACAGTGGATCAGGATGACTTTGTATTAAAAGGCGACAGTCGTGTACCGATACGAAAACGAGAAAAGAAAAAAATCGTGGACCAGTATCGTGCTTATATGGATGCAAACTAAAAGGTTCCGCAGTGTATGCGGAACCTTTTAGTTTTTTTTCTTTTTTCCTTTTTCAGCAGTGAGTGCAGCTTCTTCGGCTTTTAGAGAATTATATTTGTCTAAGAGTTTCTCACGCAGTTTCTTTTTACGTTTCGGCTGATTCGTTTCGATTGGACCGTGTAAGCCTTTGACCTGCGTAATGTAAAGACCGCTGATCACAGCTTTTACTTCTTTTTTTACAGGAACAGAATCAAAAATAGTAGCATCGCAGATAAAAGACATGATCTTTGGACCGACTTTTGCTTTTACGATCGGAACCTTGGTGCGGCGCAGCATTTTTGGCGTTTGTTCCATGACCAAT
The DNA here is from genome assembly GCA_051880395.1 of Lachnospiraceae bacterium. GTDB lineage: Bacteria > Bacillota > Clostridia > Lachnospirales > Lachnospiraceae > JBJENW01. Next base: position 2,498 of record JBJENW010000246.1, read on the forward strand.
GCAGGAAGATTGGCTTCCTTTAGCGGCATTTTCTTCTTATCAATAATCAGCATAGAAACGCTTTGCGCGGCGGCAGCAATCTGTGCATCCTGTTCTACTTTTTTCTTTTCTGCTTTTTTGCCGAGAATGGTAAGTACTACGAGAACAACAACTAGAATAATGGCAATAATCAGTAGAATTTTTAAAAATAAAGGCACTCTGTAACCTCCTTCCAGAATAAAGTCGTTTTGTATTGTATCATTGATTTTCAAAAAATGCAATATGCCAAAAGACAGAATTTATGCATTTTGACGAAAAACTTGCGTTTATAACCTTTTATTTTGCGGTGAGATATGATATAATAGTCAGTGGCTGTTTACATGGAAATTGTCTGTGACAGTGGAAGAATCATATGCGATAGAGAAAAAAGAAAGGATTAATTCAGATATGAAGAAAAAAGTAGTAGCATTGTTTTTAGCAACTTGTATGGCAGTGACGGCGATGGCCGGATGTGGAAGTAAGAAAACAGAGGATAAGAAGGAAACAACATCGGCTCAGACGGAAGCATCGGATTCGAAAGAGGCATCTGATGAGATCGAATACAATGCGGCAGATTATGTGGAACTAGGAAAATATAAGGGATTAGAGGTAACGGTTGAGGGAAATTACAAGGTAACCGAGGAACAGGTAAAATCCCAGATCAATCAAGCGTGTGCAAGTTATCCGGAGTATGAGAAAACGGATAAGACAAAAGTCGAAAACGGTGATATCGTTGATATTGATTATACAGGAAAAAAAGATGGAGAAGAATTTGACGGAGGAAGTGCGACAGGGTATAAACTAGAGATCGGTTCCGGTACGTTTATTGATGGATTTGAGACGGGACTGATCGGTGCAGAGGTTGGAAAAGAAGTGTCTTTAAATCTGACGTTTCCGAAAGATTATCAGAGTGAGGAACTCGCAGGGCAGCCGGTTGTGTTTGAAGTAAAAGTCAATGGAATTGTGACAAAAAAAGATATGGATTATGACAATCTGACAGATGAATATGTGACACAGAACTTTTCAAAGAATACGGTGAAGGAATATGTGGATGAGGTAAACAGCAATCTGCAGTCGCAGGCAGATTCGCAGAAAACAACAGATACGAAATCCGCAGTGGTAGATGCAGTCATGAAAAACTGTAAAGTGAAGTCTCTTCCGGATGGTCTGTTAGAGCAGAGAGTGAAAGAATATAAAGAACAATTTGAGGAACAGTGCAAGAGCTACAACATGAGCGTGGAAGACTATCTGCAGCAGTACTATCAGATGACGGAAGATGATTTTGACAAGAGTGTCAATGAATACATGACAGAAAATATCAATACAGAGCTGGTATTTCAGGCGATCGCTGACGCAGAAGGGTTGAAAGCGGATGAAAAAGGGTTTGACGAATATCTGAATAATTGTATGCAGCAGTATGGATTCCAGAGTGAAGAGGATATGTTTAAAACCTATAGTAAAGATTATATGAAGCAGGTGTATCTTTATGAGAAAGCGTTAAACCAGATCATAGAAGAGTCAAAGATCACTTACAAAGAGAAAGAAGAAGAGAGTACTTCTGACACATCCGAGAGCACAAACGAGGCGGAGACAACAACAAAATAAAAAATGTTTGAATGAAACAGGCTTTTTCGTAAAATAGAAACAAAAAAGCCTGTTTTTTTGTTGTTGCATTTGCAAGTAAAATGGTATAATGCAAGAGTCGAACATGAAAAGAAAAAGGAGGAAATTATGAACCTGACAGATATTAAGGAATTATATAGAAAAAAAGAAACTTATATTGGAAAAACGGTAACAGTAGGAGGCTGGGTGAGAAATCTTCGGGATTCGAAAACGTTTGGATTTATCATGTTAAAAGATGGAACTTTTTTTGAACCGCTTCAGGTCGTTTATTCGGATCAGTTAGAAAATTTTTCGCAGATCAGCCGGTTAAATGTCGGAGCATCATTGATCGTGACGGGAACACTCGTAGAGACACCGAATGCAAAACAGCCGTTTGAAATTCAGGCAGATCAGATTGAAATTGAGGGGGAATCCTCATCAGAGTATCCTCTGCAGAAGAAACGGCACAGTTTTGAATATCTGCGCAGCATTCCACATCTTCGTCCGCGAACGAATACGTTTGAGGCGGTTTATCGCGTGCGCTCTCTGATCGCCTATGCGATTCATCAGTTTTTCCAGGAACGGGATTTTGTTTATGTGCACACTCCGCTGATCACAGGTAGTGACTGCGAGGGGGCAGGGGAAATGTTTCAGGTAACGACGATGGACCTGAACGATATTCCAAAAACATCAAACGGAGAAGTCGATTATGCAAAAGATTTTTTTGGAAAGCCGACGAACCTGACCGTCAGTGGACAGCTAAACGGGGAAGCGTTTGCGATGGCGTTTAAAAATATTTATACGTTTGGACCGACATTCCGGGCGGAGGATTCGAATACGACACGTCACGCGGCAGAATTCTGGATGATCGAGCCGGAAATGGCATTTGCTGATCTTGAAGATGATATGGAACTGGCGGAGAGTATGTTGAAATATGTGATCCGCTATGTGCTGGAACACGCGCCAAAAGAGATGCAGTTTTTTAATCAATATGTGGATCAGGGACTACTGGAACGTTTGGAAAATGTCGTTACGTCTGATTTTGCAAGGGTAACTTATACGGAAGCGGTCGAGATTTTGGAAAAAGTGAATGACCGTTTTCAGTATAAAGTCTCCTGGGGCGTGGACCTGCAGACGGAGCATGAGCGGTATCTGACGGAAGAGGTATATAAACGGCCGGTATTTGTGACGGATTATCCGAAAGATATCAAAGCATTTTATATGAAACTGAATCCGGATGGAAAAACGGTGGCAGCAGTGGATTGTCTGGTACCGGGAATCGGAGAGATCATCGGCGGCAGCCAGAGAGAGGACGACTATGAAAAACTGACCGCCCGCATGAAAGAAGTTGGTATGAATACACAAGATTATCAGTTTTATCTCGATCTGCGCAAATACGGTTCTGCGCGTCATGCCGGATTTGGACTGGGATTTGAGCGGTGTGTGATGTATCTGACCGGAATGGGAAATATAAGGGATGTGATTCCGTTTCCACGGACGGTGAATAATTGTATGTTGTAAGAGTTTGTAACATTCACACGAATGAAACATCGGTTTTTCTTATTTTTTTGGTATTTTCGTGCAACAATTCAAAGGATAGTGTACAATTGTGAGAATATATAGTATAATAGATACAATTGCACAGATGGTTATAGCTTATGACATTCATAGGGGAAAGGAATGAGATACATGAATTTTGAAGAACTTGTAACAGAAATGTGGAAAAAAGAGATTTCTCAGTGCTCCAACGAGGAATTGTATCAGTCCTTGCTTGTATTTGTAAAAAATAAGGCGGGAGAAAAAAAGAATCCTGTGGGAAAAAAGAAACTATATTATATTTCCGCAGAATTTTTGATCGGAAAGCTGTTATCGAATAATCTGATCAATTTGGGATTATACGATGAAATCGCAGAGATATTGAAAGAAAACGGAAAAAGTCTGGCAGAGATTGAAGAAATTGAACCGGAGCCATCTCTTGGAAACGGTGGTCTGGGCCGTCTGGCAGCCTGCTTTTTGGATTCCATTGCAACGCTTGGCTTAAATGGTGACGGTGTGGGATTAAATTATCATTTTGGCCTGTTTCAACAGAAATTTGAAGATCATTTGCAAAAAGAACTTCCGAATCCGTGGATGGAAAAAGAAAGCTGGCTTCGACAAACCGGTGTCAGCTTTATTGTGCCGTTTGGTGGATTTTCGGTGCGCTCTCATATGTATGACCTGGATGTAACGGGGTATGAGAGTGGCACCAATAAACTGCATCTGTTTGATGTCGAAACGGTGGATGAGGGGCTGGTAAAAGACGGCATATCTTTTAATAAATGCGATATCGCAAAAAATCTGACGCTCTTTCTCTATCCGGATGACAGCGATGATGCGGGTCGCCTTTTGCGTGTTTACCAGCAGTATTTTATGGTCAGCAACGCGGCACAATTGATTTTAAAGGAAGCAAAGGAGCGCGGATCCAATTTACATGATCTGGCGGATTATGTGGTGGTTCAGATCAATGATACACATCCGACGATGGTTATCCCAGAGATGATTCGTCTGCTGATGAATGAAGGAATGCTGATTGATGAGGCAATTGCGGTGGTATCAAAGACCTGTGCCTACACGAATCATACGATTCTGGCGGAAGCACTGGAAAAATGGCCGATCGGATTTTTGGAAAAAGCAGTGCCACAGTTAATGCCGATTATCCGGGAATTGGATAATCGCGTCAGAAAAAAGATTTCGGATGCGTCGACCTATATTATCAAAGATGGTCTGGTTCATATGGCACACATTGATATTCATTATGGGTTCAGCGTCAACGGAGTGGCTTACCTGCACACAGAGATTTTGAAAAACAATGAGCTGCATAATTTTTATCAGCTATATCCGGAAAAATTCAATAATAAAACAAACGGAATTACATTCCGTCGATGGCTGTTGTATGCGAATCCGGAGCTGACGAAGCTGATTGAAAATACGATCGGGGACGGATTCAAAAAAGACGCGGATGAATTGAAGAAATTAAAACCATACGCGCAGGATGCTGTATTTTTGCAGAAATTGCTTATGGTCAAACAACAGAAAAAAGAAGAATTGGCGTTGTATCTTGAACAGACACAGAAACTTACGATCGATCCGGATTCTATTTTTGATATTCAGATCAAGCGGATGCATGAGTATAAACGCCAGCAGATGAATGCGTTGTATATCATTCATAAATATCTGCAGATCAAAGCAGGAAAAGAAAAACCGAAACGACCGATCACGTTTTTGTTTGGCGCAAAAGCAGCTCCGGCTTATATTATTGCGAAAGATATCATTCATTTGATCCTATGTTTACAGGAGCTGATTCAGAACGATCCGGATGTTAGTCCGTATCTGAATGTTGTGATGGTGGAAAATTATAACGTCACACTGGCAGAAAAACTGATTCCGGCATGTGATATTTCCGAACAGATTTCTTTGGCGTCGAAAGAGGCATCCGGTACGGGAAATATGAAATTTATGCTAAACGGTGCTGTGACGCTTGGAACGGAGGACGGAGCAAACGTGGAGATCGCACAGCTGGTCGGAAAAGAAAACATATATACCTTTGGAGAGTCCAGCGATACCGTGATCGAACATTATGAAAAAGCGGATTATGTTTCAAAAGAATTTTATGAGGATAATGAAGATATCAAAGAGGCAGTGGACTTTATTGTCAGTGAGGAACTGCTAGAAATCGGTCATAAGGAAAATCTGACCCGGTTATACAATGAGCTTTTGAATAAAGACTGGTTTATGACACTTTTGGATTTTGAAAGCTATGTTGAAGAAAAGGAAAAGGTATTTGCAGATTATGAAGAACGCAGCAGCTGGGCAAAGAAAATGTTAGTCAATATCAGTGAGGCTGGTTTCTTCTCTTCGGATCGTACGATCGAGCAGTACAATGAAGATATTTGGCATTTGTCTTAAAAATAGTTCACATAACGAAAAAAAGCGAAAAATGCGCGAAAAAACACGATAGAAAAAGCGAAAATCAGTTGGCACGGTGCGAAAACCGTGCTATAATGAGGTTACTTTGAGAGCAGAAATGCCAATTCGATAGCTTTTGAAACAACAGGGGACGAAAGCTATTTGAAAAATAAAGAAAGAAGAAGGAGAAACAGGGAATGGATTACAAGAAGAGATATCAGGCATGGTTAGACGATGCGTATTTTGACGAGAAGACAAAGGACGAATTGAGAGCGATCGCAGGGGATGAAAAGGAAATTGAAGATCGTTTTTATCGTGATTTAGAGTTTGGTACCGGTGGTTTAAGAGGTGTCATCGGAGCTGGTACAAACCGTATGAACATTTATACGGTTCGGAAAGCAACACAGGGATTAGCAAACTACATTCTTTCTCAGAACGGACAGGAAAAAGGTGTTTCTATCGCATTTGATTCCAGAAGAATGTCACCGGAATTTGCACAGGAAGCAGCATTGTGCTTAAATGCAAACGGCATTAAGACATACATATTTGAGAGTCTTCGTCCGACACCGGAGCTTTCTTATTCGGTAAGAAAATTAGGCTGCATCGCAGGTATCGTGATCACTGCCAGCCACAATCCGGCAGAATACAATGGTTATAAAGTATACTGGGAGGATGGTGCACAGATCACACCGCCACATGACAAAAATATCCTTGCAGAGGTTGCAAAAGTAACCGAGTACAGTTCCGTAAAGACGATGGACCGTGCAGAAGCAGAAAAAGCAGGACTTTACAATGTTCTTGGAGAAGAAATCGATGACAGCTATATGGCTGAATTAAAGAAACAGAGCATTCATCCGGAAATCATTAAAAAAGTGGCAAAGGATATCAAAATCGTTTACACACCATTACATGGTACCGGAAATCTGCCAGTTCGTCGTGTGTTAAAAGAGCTGGGATTTGAAAATGTCTATGTTGTACCGGAGCAGGAAAAACCGGACGGAAACTTCCCGACTGTTCCATATCCAAACCCGGAAGATCCAAAAGCATTCGAACTGGCTTTGAAATTAGCCAAAGAAAAAGATGCGGATATCGTTCTGGCAACAGATCCGGATGCAGACCGTCTCGGTGTATACTGCAAAGATACAAAGACCGGCGAGTATGTAAGCTTTACCGGAAATATGTCTGGCATGCTGATCGCAGAATATATCTTAAGAGAGCGCAAAGCAACCGGTACATTACCTTCAAATGCTGCATTGGTTGAAACGATCGTTACTACAGATATGGCAAAAGCAATCGCTGCAGATTACGGTGTAAAACTGATCGAAGTATTGACCGGATTCAAATTCATCGGTGAGCAGATCAAATTCTTCGAGCGTGACAACAGCTATCAGTATGTATTCGGTCTGGAAGAAAGTTATGGCTGTTTGGCTGGTACCTATGCAAGAGATAAGGATGCCTGCGTGGCAGTCATGATGCTCTGCGAGGTTGCATCTTACTACAAAGACAAGGGCATGACATTATGGGATGCCATGATCGCAATGTATGAGAAATACGGTTACTACAAAGAAGGCTTACACACCCTGACATTGAAAGGAATTGACGGTGCAGAGCAGATTCAGAACATGATGACAAAACAGCGTCAGAATCCGCCGAAACAGTTAGGTGAATACGATGTATTAGCTGTTCGTGATTACAAAGAAGATGTTCGCACAGACTTAAAGACTGGCGAAAAGACTTCTACCGGACTTCCATCTTCAAACGTGCTGTACTACGAATTGAGTAACAATGCATGGTGCTGTGTACGTCCATCCGGTACGGAACCGAAAATCAAATTCTATTTCGGTGTCAAAGGAGCTTCTTTGGAAGATGCGGAAGCAAAATTAGAAGAATTAAAAGCAGCTATGTTAAAAACTGCAGAATAAGAAATAAAAGAGATTATTTTCTGGCTGGCACATACATTTCGTGTATGTGCCAGTTTTTGTGTCATATGGTCGCTTTATATGGGCGTAAGTCTTTGCGAGCTCTACTTTATTGGCCTCCCACTACA
>JBJENW010000247.1:0-10011 GCA_051880395.1 Lachnospiraceae bacterium
GATAAAGCTTCGGGTGGCCAATATAATAGAACCTGCACACTTACGCCCATATAAAGCGTAAGTGCGTATACAGACAAAAAGCTTGTGTTTACCGTGTTTTTGCATCTCATGTATATTGACAGAAAATACAAAATCATGTACACTTGAAAAGATTGACAACAGAATGCCGAAAAGGCAGAAGGAGCGTAAAATGTGTACAAATAAAAAACAGAAGTGTGCTGTCATCATAGGGGGAGTTGTTTGCATTGTTCTTGCAGGTGCGATCATATTAGCATTTATCTTGAAAAGTCGTCAGGTCGAAAAAATAGATTGTTCTCATATTCCCGTACAAAAACAACAGAAAGATGTCTACTTTCAGATTGATGAGGTAGGCTTTGATGAACACGGTGTATTATACATAACAGCGGAGGCAGAGAATGCCAAAATAAAATATTCCTATAAAAACTGGGTGCTTGGGGAAGGAAAAAATGTATATCGTAAGTCAAAAATTGTTTTAGTAGACGATGAGCACAAGGTTGCTTATAAATTGCCTACTTATCCGCATGCGACACCATCGCAAAGTGAAAAAGGGGAAGGTTCAGAGATCGAAACAGCGACTACAACAGGATTGGTGGCATATGCACCGAAAAAACTGATGAAAAAAGGTCCGTTTTCGATTGCAGTTCTGTTTGAGGACAGAGAAAAGAATGAAACGATTTTATATCCGAAGGAGGAACAGATTGTCAATGAAGAATAAACGAAAAACAATCTATACATATTTACCAGTCATCGTTTTTTTCTGTTATGCCTGTCTGGTGTTTCGAAAAATAGGATATCTTCCGGGGGATGACGAATTTTATCGTAATACATTTGCGAACCAAAGTGTGTTGCAGTGGTGCAAAGATTTCTATTTGCAGTGGAGTGGAAGGGTCCCGTTGCAGCTTTTGGATATTTTGTTTTTAAATCTGCCGCTTATGGTATGGAAGATCGTAAATGCCTTGTTTTATGCGCTGATTCCATTTTATTTTTGTAGGATCAGTCGAATCTTTTTAAATGATAAAGGCACCTGGGGCTTTTTTTTGGGAGTATGTGCGTGTGTGATGCTTGTTGAAATTCCGGATGCGATTATGGCGTCTGCCGTTTACTGGGTGACCGGTTCATTTAATTATCTTTGGCCGACGGTGGGGCTACTTGTCGGAATTTATCCGCTGCTTGCGGCAGCGTGTCAAAAGCAATGCAGGAAAATTGATTTTTTTGTGGGGATCATCGGCACATTTTTTGCGTGCTATGCAGAGCAGACAGCAGCCGTATACCTTTGTCTGGGCGGCTTTTGTGTGGTAACAGCTTTGGTAAAAAAACACGAATATCGGTTTGTTCTTACCACGCTGTATTTATTCGGAGGGATAAATGCACTGATTCAGTTTGCAGCGCCGGGAAATCATGTGCGTTCTGAGGCAGAATTACTTCGGTGGTATCCAAATTTTGATATGCACAGCACCATGGATCGTCTCTGGCTGGGAGGAATCCACACGATGAAAGAGGTGCTGGTGGAAGGATATCCGTTTTTCTTATGTATGCTGCTCTTACTTGGAATCGTGGTTGCAAAAAAAGGATTTTTTTTACAGATCTGTTATGGAGGAGTTGTTGTACTTACTGGAATTGCCTGGAAAATCTCAAATGGTTTAGAAGATGGTGCAATCTGGCAGATTTATAATACAAAATTATTGCTTTGTTTGGGTGTACTTGTGTTTTGGATGTTTTTTTCAGCGTGGTTTGTTTTTTGTGCGTTGGATTTATCTTTTCAGGGATTCATCGGAGCACTGTTGTTTCTTGCAGCTTTTGCAAGCGGAATCGTGGTCGGCATGAGCCCTACCATCTATGCCTCTGATGTGAGGATTTACTTTTTATCTTATATATTGATCATTTTATTTTTACTCTTTTTGTTGGGATATGTCTTAAAAGAAGAGGAGAAGACAGAAAAAGCATAAAAGAAAAATAAAAAAGTCAGTGTCGCAGCACACTGACTTTTTTGGAAAAAAGATGTATAGAAGTATCAATTATGAATTGGAATTATCGGTTGTTTCTGTCTGGGAATCGGTTCCGTTTTTCCATGCGTCAAATTTCTTTATGACGGCATCATAGGTTCTCTGAGAGATGTCCGGTAAATCTTTTCCCCAGCTTTTGGTGGCTTCTTTGAAGCCCTTTTTGAACGCTTCAAGCATTTCATCGGCTTTAGAAGAGTCATCACCGGTCAGGGCTTTTGCAAATGATACAATGCGTTCAGAAGTTTGTTCGACTCCCCAATATCCGTCCTCAGCGATATCTTTCTGGGCCTGTATTTTTGCAGCTTCGGTTACAGTATAGTTGCCGCTTGCCAAAAAGGACCAGATGTCATCGGCTGTCCCAATCGCAGCACCTTGCTTTTGCATCATCTGCGAGACAATGTCCTGCAGTTGTTTGGTCCGGGCTTGGGTATCCGCTTTCATCTGTGCAACAATGGCTGCATGTGTGCGTTCTTTTGAAGAAACGTCATAGGTTACTTTTTTATCGGTTGAGGTGCCTGTATTTTTTTCATAGATCACACCTGCTTGATCCTGTTTCGTAGTATCAGAAGTTTTCTTTTCGGAAACTTCTGTATTTTTTTTTGCAGAGTTGTCGGTCTGATACGATGCTGCAACAGATGAGACAACACCGCTGATGGATTCAACTCCCATAAGCACTCCTTTCTGAGGCAATCGATTCGTTACCCTCTCTCAACTTACCAATATTTTCCTTTGATATTCCATATATCGGTACTTTTGAGAAAAAGAATTAGTAAAAAGATTGACTTTTTCAAAAAAAATGAGTAACATTTACAGTAGAAGAAAATACAGTATACACGAGATGGTGTGCGGGGACATAAATTGTGTCTGGATAAAGTGAGGAAAGAAATGGATGAATTAAAATTAAAAGCGTTAGCAAAAATCAATGTCGGGCTTGATGTGGTAAGAAAACGAGAAGATGGTTATCATGAAGTGCGTATGATCATGCAGACCGTAAATATCTATGACAAAATTAAAATGTCTTTGCGCAAAGATGGTAAGATCACAGTACAGACGAATCTGTATTATCTTCCGTCTAATGAGAACAATCTTGTATACAAAGCAGCAAAACTATTAAAAGACGAATTTCAAATCCCGGAGGGTGTTCACATCGAATTAGAAAAGCACATTCCGGTTGCGGCAGGTATGGCAGGTGGGAGCAGCGATGCAGCGGCAGTTTTATTTGGAATGAATAAATTATTTGGACTTGATCTGTCGAAGCGGCAGCTGATGCAGCGCGGTGTAAAAATCGGCGCGGATGTTCCGTATTGTCTGATGCGTGGAACTGCACTTTCCGAAGGGATCGGGGAGATTTTAACGCCACTTTCGCCGATGCCGAAATGTGCGGTATTGGTCGCAAAACCGGGAATCAGTGTTTCTACAAAATTTGTATATGAAAATTTGAAATTGACAGATCAGACGATACACCCGGATATTGATGCATTGGTGCAGGACATGAAAGATCGTGACCTCCATGCACTTGCATCTCATATGGGAAATGTTCTTGAAACAGTGACCATTCCGGAGTTTCCGGTAATCGCACAGCTGAAAGAAGAAATGAAGCGGCAAGGGGCACTGCAGGCAATGATGAGTGGAAGTGGACCGACTGTGTTTGGATTTTTTGAGGATCGATCACAGGCCCAAAAGGTGTGCGAAGACTTGCAAAAGAAGAGACTGGCAAAGCAGTTATTTGTGACAAGTATCTATAATAACCGGAAGTAAGAAAGATAGGAAGGAATGCAGCTATGACAGATAAATTGGAATTAAATATGGATGAATATTTACCATTGCGCGATGTCGTATTTCGCACTTTGAGGGAAGCAATTTTAAAAGGGGAACTGAAGCCGGGAGAACATTTGATGGAGCTGCAGCTTGCTTCGAAGCTTGGCGTCAGCCGCACCCCCATCCGTGAGGCAATTCGTATGTTAGAGCTGGAAGGATTAGCTGTTACTGTACCGCGTAAGGGTGCAGAAGTGGCACGCATGACAGAGAAAGACATGGAAGATGTCCTTCAGATCCGGGAAGCGCTAGACGAGCTTGCGGTGAAACTGGCATGTGAATTGATTACAGATGAGCAGTTGGTTGCGTTGAAACAGGCGATGGATCATTTTGAGGCGTCTTCGGCATCAAATGATGTGAAAGAGATCGCACAGGCAGATGTCGAGTTTCACGATGTGATCTATCAGTCTACCGAAAATCCGAAATTAGTGACACTGTTGAGCAATCTGCGAGAGCAGATGTATCGATATCGTGTGGAATATTTAAAAGATGCGAAAAATTATCCGACCTTGATCCAGGAACATCACGATATATACAACGGTTTATCCAGTCACGATACATCGCTTGCAATGGAAGCGATGCATCGCCACGTTGTGAATCAGGCAGAAGCCGTAAAAGCAGTGATTCGCAATCAAGAATAAAAAAGGGACGCGAAAAATATCTCAACTTTTGGGGTCCAAGGCGGACGTTTCCGTTATCCTGCGGACAAAGCGACAGGGGTGGCGGGTACAGATCTGGCTAGACAGAAATGAAGTCGAGTTTTGGAGGGGAGCTTTTGCGATGCTTTATTTTTGCTGTTTTCCGAATGTCGGACAGTCTGCACGAAGGTGTATGCCAAGGAAAGACTCAGAGGTGGACTCTTTCCTTGGAATACACCTTCGCACAGCCAGTCCGCCTCTCGGAAAAACAGCAAAGGCATCACAAACGCTCCCCTCCAAACTCACTATCATTTCTGTCAGAGCCAGATCTGTACCCGCCACCTCTGTCGCTTTGTCCGCAGGATAACGGAAACTGTGTATCGGAGACGATAGGTTGAGATATTTTTTGAGTGAAAGTTGTTGTAGATGGAACAAATCTTTATATTATCCCCAAAAGTATCGAGTTCACAATTCTCTTCCTCAGCGAAAAATTGGCATAGTTTTCAAAAAGATGTAGATACTAGTTGAGATAAGAAATGCAGGAGGGCATAAGGATGCCGCAGAATATCTCAAAAAAATTAGAAGAAAATATAAAATACGTGGAACAGACATTTGCGAATGCAGATGATATCCAGAGAGTACGAATGCAGATCGGATCAGATGGAGGCATCGGTGCATATGTTGTGTTTATTGAAGTGTCGGTGGGAAATCTTTTGATGGAAAATACAGTGATCGGAAGCCTGCTTCGTACATTGACAAAAACACAAGCCGATCAGGTTGTAAAAACGTTGGAGGAAAATCGGACAGGAGTGGCAGATACGTCGTACTTTGGTACATTTGAGGAAGCATTTGCCTCGCTGATGGCTGGAAATATTCTGCTTTTTGTAGATGGATTTTCAAAAGCTGTCAAGGTACAGGATAATGGATATCCGCGTATGAGCTTGCAGGAAGCGGAGTCCGAAAAGGCAGTGCGGGGGTCAAATGAAGGATTTTCGGATTCGGTAAAAATAAATTCGGCCTTGATACGGAAACGTTTGCGCAGTACAAAATTAAAAGTTGTACAGAAAAAAGCAGGCGTGCGGTCACAGACGATTTTGAATCTGGTTTATATGGAAGATCTTGTTCGTCCGCGTCTGCTAAAAGAAATTGAAGATCGGCTGCAGGGGTTTGAAATAGATGGGGTATTAGATAGTGGTGTGATCGAACAACTGACAGAGGAACGATGGTATTCGCCATTTCCGCAGTTTCAGACGACACAGCGGCCAGACCGTGCAGCAATGGCGATTTTGGAAGGACGGGTTGTGCTGCTGTGTGATAATTCACCAGAGGCATTGATTCTGCCGACGGAATATCATTCTTTTTTAAAGACGGCGGATGATTATTATATGCGTTGGGAGATTGCGTCACTGGGGCGTATGATTCGGTATATGGCAGCTTTTTTTGCAATGGTGTTGCCGGGCCTGTATCTGGCAGTGACGAATTTTCACACGCAGGTGTTGCCGACAAGTCTTCTATTGTCTTTTGCGGCGGCAAGGCAGGGGGTACCGTTTCCGGGGGTAGTGGAGGTTTTGTTTATGGAGATCGCGTTTGAACTGCTTCGGGAGGCAGGGGTGCGTCTGCCCGGTGCGATGGGGAATACGATCGGAATTGTGGGCGGTCTGATCATCGGACAGGCAGCTGTGGAGGCAAATATCGTCAGCCCGATCGTCGTGATCCTTGTCTCCTTTACCGCACTCTGTTCCTTTTCCATTCCAAATGAGGAATTTGCGTCAGCCTTTCGCCTGCTGAAGTTTTTCTTCATTTTTATCTGCGCATGGCTTGGATATTTTGGATTTTTGGCAGGACTTTTGGTGGTGCTCATTCATTTGTCTCATCTGAAAAGTTTTGGGATTCCGTATCTGATGCCGTTTTGTGGAGCGGATTTGAATGATTATGTGGATGAACGTGATCTTTTGATTCGCCAGCCGCTGCTTCGTCTGACACGCAGACCAATCTATGCGAAACCCGGTCAATCCGTTCGCTTGAAGCATTGAAATGAGAGAAAGGAGAAGATATGTTTTCAGATAATGAACAGATCTCGACCCGACAGGCATTTCGGTTACTGGTTTTTGAACTGCTTGGGATTACGACACTGATACTGCCGCAAGTGCTGGCAAAATATAGTCGGCAGGACGGTGTGTTTGCATTACTGTTTGGAATTATTTTTTCCATGTTGTATGTGCGCCTGCTGAAAGGGGAAACATCCGAAAAAGAGGATATTTTTACTCTGCTTACGAAGAAAAAAAGAAGAAAACTTTTGTCTGTTGTTCGCGTATTTTATCTGGGATTGTTTGTTTGTCTGGCAGCGGTGACAGTATACGAAACGGCTTTGATGATTCAGCACTTGCTGCTTCGGATGGATTCTTTCTATCTTATTGTGGTGATACTTCTGGTATTGTCTGTTTATGGAATCCGGCAGGGGATGGAAGGAAGAGCAAGGATTTTTGAAGTACTTTTTTGGTTCCTTCTGATCCCTCTGATCATAATGTTACTATTTGCCTGCAAAGATGTGCGAACAGATTACTGGTGTCCCGTGTTTACGGCGAATCCGCGCGGCTTTTGTAAAGGGACGTTAGTGGTGTTTTTATTTTTTCATATCAGCGGCATTCTTTTTTTAGAGGAACAGCGGCATGTAAAAAAATATATTGCAGCGCGGGCAGCGATTCTGGTAGTCGGAATTTTGAATATCGCGTTATATCTGATTTTGCTCGGAATGTTTCAATGGAACCTCCTGTCGGTACAAAAACATCCGGCATTGGTTTTGATGAGCATGGTTCGGCTGCCCGGAGGATTTTTGAGACGGCAGGACGCCATTTTGGCGGCAGTATGGTTTTTTTCCTTGTACGCGCTGCTAAATGCCTGTGTATATCAGAGCGGACGACAGCTTCAGAGTCTTTTGAAAAAAGAAAAACCGGAGAATTGCAGGATCGTTATGGCGTTGGTGATCTTTATTTTGACTGTATTTCTTTACAGAAAAAAAGGGGTGCTCGATCTGGTTTGGAATGTCATTCTTCCGATCGCTGCAATGGGATCGGTACTATTGATTTGGGGAGTGAAAAAGAAAATGGGAACAAAGATGAAATTACAAAAGTCGAAATGCATGGTGTTGCTTGCCTGTGTTTTGAGCAGCTTGATCTTTAGTGGATGTAGTAAACGGGAGTTGGAAAAAAGCAGCTATCCGATGGAAATATTGATCGCAAATAGCGAAAAGGGGGAACTTTCGGTTACATTTTCATTTCCAAAACTGGAGGAAAAGGCAGATCAAAATATCGATCAGAAAAAAAGTTCATACAATACGGTAACAGCATTGGATCTGTCGGAGGCAGTCAGTATGTATGAACGTGATACAGATCAGTCGCTGGATTGTAATCATGTCAAAGCGCTGGTGTTTACGGAGAATGTGTTTCAAAATAAGGAAGAATGGACGCAGATTTTACGGGAATTGTGGCATACCGAACTGCTGGCAAGAAATGTGCCTGTATTTCTGACAAAAGATGCAGAACGATATTTGCAAGCATCCGAGCAGACCGACACTTCCGCCGGAGAATATCTGGAAGGACTTGTGCAAAATCAGACGCAGAGAAAAAACAAAGGGATTGTGACGCTTGGAACCTTATTCATGCAGATGTATAGCCAAAATGAAACCATTTTTATTCCGAAACTGACCGTGCAAAAAAAAGTGCCTGTGATCGGGAAATATCAGGTAATGCGTTATATGGAAGATGCAGGTGCGTTTTCCGTGAAACAGGAAGAGATGGCATCTTTAATTGCCGGAAATTTAAATCGTTATACGTTTTATTTAAAAGATAACACGCATGTGCAGCTGACGTATATTCATACACAATATCATATGAAAGAAACAAAAAACGGGGTGCATCAGATCATTTCCATCGCTGCAAATGCGGCTCCGATCTCCGGAAAGATCTGGGAAGGTTCACTTGAAAAAAAGAGGCAGGAAGAAGCAGAACAGACACTGCAAATGCTTTTGACAGAGGAGACGAAAAATTGGAAACGTCAGCAGATCGATCTGACAAACAGTTATGTTCGTCTGGGTGCAAAATCGCGACAGAGTTGGTTTCGCTATACAGATAACGAAAAAGGATACGAAGAAAATTTACAGACCGAATATCGGGTACGACTTACGTTTGTTACAGATGAATAAAAAAGAAGATACGGGGGAAGAATGGTAACACAGAAAACAAGACGTTCATTTGACAGTTGCACCCTCTGTCAGATGGACGAAGCGGTGCAGAAAAGAGGGATTCATGAAAAAAATTTTGATGTTTTGTATGATCTTATGTTGTACATTACCGTTGTCGAATCAGGTAAAAAAACAGGAAGCGGCAGTTTTACAGCCCGATATTGCAGCTCGTATCCTCCGATTTCATGTGCGGGCAAACAGTGACAGTCAGGCAGATCAGAAATTGAAATTAGAGGTGCGCGATGCAATCGGTGCAAAAATGCAGACGTTGTTAAAGGAAAGTAAAAACCGTGCGCAGAGCGAGCAGATCATCCAGTCGCATAAAAAAGAGATAAAGGTGTGTGCACAGGATATATTGCGGGAACATGGCTGTACAGATGATGTGCAGGTTTCTTTAGAAGACACAGAATTCCCAGAGAAAACATACGGGGCGTTTACGTTTCCGAAAGGGCAGTACCGGGCATTGGTAATCGAACTTGGAAAAGCAAAGGGACACAACTGGTGGTGTGTGATGTATCCAAATCTCTGCTTTGCAGACAGCGTATACGAGGAGCCGAAGCAGGCAGACAATGCCGATTTGAAAAAAGTATTGACACCGGCAGAATATGATTCTATCATTAGACAAGATAACATGCAGATACGATGCCGTTATGCGACCGTGTTGAATCCGGTATTAGAGCGGCTTTGCGGATCAGATAGAAAGGAAACAAAAGGAAAATGACAAAAGAGATTATACTGCAGATCAAAGGGCTGCGTTATGAACAGGCAGAACCGGGAGCAAAACCGGAGCCGATCGAGATGGTGACACCTGCTACATACTATCAGAAGAACGGAAAACATTATGTCATGTATGAAGAAGTAATGGAGGGATTTTCAGAAACGACAAAAAACCGAATTAAGATCAGTTCGGACAGTCTGGAGATTTCCCGTAAAGGAAGTATGAATACAACGATGTCTTTTGAGAAAAATAAAAAGAAGGTTTCGACTTACTGTACGCCATTTGGCAGTATGCTGATGGGAATTCAGGCGCATGAAATTGAGATTACAGAAAAAGAGGAACGTATTGAGGTACATTTGGCTTATAGAATCGAATTAAATGACAATCCTGTGGCGGATTGCGATCTTCAACTTTGCATTCAGTCGCAGAAAGAGGCGACACATATCCTATAAAACTCGCATGCAACGAAAAATATTTCAACCGGGGGATTTTCTACGCGGACGTTTCCGGAATCCGGCAGAAGGCAAGGTGCGGGGTGGCTGAAACAAAAGTGGCTAGACAGAAATGAAGTCGAGT
>JBJENW010000248.1:0-1798 GCA_051880395.1 Lachnospiraceae bacterium
TATATTATTGATTTAACAAAACATCAAAATAAAACAAGTTTTTCACTCAGAGGGCATAAAAATCCAGCCTGCCTCAAAAGGCAGGTTATGTGACAGATTTATAGGGTAGGCTGCTGGTCATCCAATAGCTGCAAGCTCCGGATATATTTTTCTCTTTGTTTCAATCAATGCACCAGTAATCCGGCGTCCGTTTGATGTAAGCAGATATCTTTGGGAATGAGGAATCTTCTTTATGATTCCATGTTCGCGCAGTTTCCGCAACAACCGGCCTGTTTTGCCACTCTGCTTTTTCGAATCAGGTTTGGGGAAAAACAATTCTGTACGTATATCGCGGTTTGTAAAACCTTTTATAAGGAATTTTCCCTGTGAGATGGTTTCCAGAAGCAGAAATGTATCCGGTTCCCAGACATTGAACCCTGTTACGGTTTTTCCATTTACTTTCATACAGCTGCATAATTTATTGATTTCCTTTTCAAGGCTCTTTGCAGGAATGATATTCTGCATGGAATCCAGAAAACGTTTATTGGCAGCTTTTGATATTTCAGCATAACGGTAGAGATTTGCAATTGATTTTCCCATAGGCACCCATCGTTTTGAAGTGGTTCCATCCCTGTGCCGGACATCTTTAAAGACTTTGAATTCCTTCGGGTCATTGATTGTCATCTCAATCCGCAGGCTGCTGAATTTATCATACATCTTGATACTGTTAGACTTCATTTTGAATTTAATCCTCCAGCCCTCCGGACGTTTACGGTAATCGGAGACTGCTTCTCCCAGAAACTTTGTATCAAGTTTACGTCCAAGAAAGGAAAAAACATCCGTACATTTGAAATCGTAGAATGCATGACCAACCAGGGATGGATAAATATCCTCCAGAGCATCACGGCTCTTAAACATGACATCGGTTGCGTACTCGCACTGGTCCACGCACCAGTGATAGCCCTGGTGGAAGACCTCTTCTATAGTATCAAGATAAGGATTTACTTTATGGGCAAAGAAATCAAGCTGACGGCAGAGACTTCTGGCATCAAATCTGTCTGCCAGTTCCTGTGCTTTTGGAATGTCGCTGATTTCAAAAAAAGAATTATCGTACATCCGATAGGTAATGCCGTTTTTATCAAAAACATGTTTCATCATTTCCCTTCCATTGACATAGACCTGTATCAGAAAAGGGAACCATGTCTGAAGCTTTACGTGCATAAAACCGAAGTATTTATCCATGAAGTAAAAGTAATAATATTTGCATTTCCGGTTCACCGTGGAAAGTTCCAGACGCCCATCAGATTTTTTGACAGGCTGGAGAGTCTGGCAGTATTCCACAACAGAGAGTGTGCAGATTAGACCCTCCTCTACCGGATTGCTTTCTAAAACAGCAATAGCAGTCTGTTCTTTGGAAGTTTTTGCAGAAGTCAGATAGATCAATGGCCGATTTTTGGAAGCAGTAAAATTTTCAACATGTGCCACAAGGTCATTTGTGACCTGATTTGCATAAGAAGAAAAATCCTTTAGAAGGATGTTCTTTTCTGAAAGGAAATATTTTTTCCCCGATGGTGAAAAGAACTGCAGGATATGCCCTTTTATAATAATTCTGTCAAAAAAGGAAAAAGTACCATTGATTTTATCTTTATACTGTTCTAAAATAGTGTTCATAGAATCATCCTTTCGTATGAATGCTTGCAGGGGAATTTAGTTTCCGATGGAGTGGTACGCAGATACCGTTATTAAGTGCATTATAGCACGTGCATCTACGAACAGGATGATTCTTTTTTCTTTGATTGCAGCCTACGGCTGCGGTATG
>JBJENW010000249.1:0-9940 GCA_051880395.1 Lachnospiraceae bacterium
GTCAAACGCTGGTATGACGGATTTGTGTTTGGAACTGTGAAAGATATGTATAATCCGTGGTCGATTCTGAATTATCTGGATACCGGAAAAACCGCGGACTATTGGGCGAATACGAGCAGCAACAGTCTCGTCGGCAAACTGATCCGGGAAGGAAATCCGGATCAGAAAATGTTGTTTGAACAACTGTTAAGAGGAGAAACCATAAATTGTACGCTGGACGAACAGATCGTGTATCAGCAGTTAGGGAAAAAAGAAGGTGCTGTCTGGAGTCTTCTATTAGCCGGCGGATATTTAAAAGTCATCAGCAAAGAAGAAAAAAAGATACCCGGAAAACGCCAACAGTATGAACTAAAACTGACAAATGCCGAAGTACAGGATATGTTTTATGATATGATACAGGACTGGTTCGAAGAAACGGACGGTATGTATATCCGCTTTGTGAAGGCACTGCTTCGCGGCAATAAAAAAGAAATGAACGCCTACATGAATCAGGTTGCGCTACAGATGTTCAGCTATTTTGACACCGGAAAACACCCGTCCTTTGATGCACCGGAGCGGTTTTATCACGGATTTGTGCTAGGACTGATCGTGGAATTGAGCCAGGAGTATGTGATCACATCCAACCGGGAGAGCGGGTTCGGACGTTACGATGTGATGATCGAGCCAAAAGATAAGAAAAAAGATGCCATGATCTTAGAATTCAAAGTCCACGATCCGGATGAGGAAACGACACTGCAGGATACGGTGCAGGCGGCGCTTGCGCAGATTGAGGAAAAGCAGTATGCCGCAGAGCTGATCGCGAATGGAATTCCAAAAGAACAGATCAAAAGCTATGGATTTGCGTTTGAGGGGAAAAAGGTGTTGATTGGGTGACAAGGAAAATCGAAAGTCCAAATTGCCCAAGAGGAAAGAATATGAGAAAAAAACTGATAGCCTTTTATTCAAGAGCAGACGAAAACTATGTAAATGGTATGCTTAAAAACTTGGAAGTAGGAAACACAGAGGTTGCCGCAACGATGCTTGCAGAGTTCACAGGGGCAGATGTATTCCGGATTGAGCAGGTGCATGCGTATTCGAAAGATTACAACGAGTGTATCGAAGAGGCACAGCGCGACCAACGACAAAATGCCCGTCCGGAATTGAAAAATTATCCCGAAGATCTGGATGATTATGACTGGTGGAAGACATGATGTCGCTGATTGCGTGCTTCAGCGGGAAACTTTATGGCATGCGTTCCGGAAAAAATAAAAAAAGCCAGCAGGGAGTGGAGAAAAAAAATGGAGTATATTACACTGAACAATGGCGTAAAAATGCCGATGTTAGGATATGGAGTATATCAGGTGAATGCGGCAGAAACAGAGCGTTGTGTACGGGATGCCATTGATGTCGGATATCGGCACATCGATACAGCGCAGGCGTATGGCAATGAGGAAGGCGTGGGGAAGGCTATAGAAAATTGTGGTGTGCCAAGAGAAGAAATATTCCTCACAACAAAGATATGGGTATCCAATGGAGGTTATGAGAAGGCAAAAGCATCCATTCAGGATTCTATGGAAAAGTTAAAAACAGATTACATCGACCTGCTGCTGATTCATCAGCCGTTTAATGATTATTATGGGACATACCGGGCCATGGAAGAAGCGTACAAAGATGGAAAAGTTCGTGCGATCGGAGTTTCCAATTTTTACCCGGACCGTCTGGTTGATCTGTGTCAGTTCGTGGAAATCAAACCAGCCATCAATCAAGTTGAGACACATGTGTTCTGCCAGCAGAAACAGGCACATGAAATCATGAAAAAATATGGAGTTCAGCATGAAAGCTGGGGACCGTTTGCGGAAGGACGCAATAATTTTTTTGCAAATCCGGTGTTAATGGAAATCGGAAAAAAACATGGAAAAACAACTGCGCAGACAGCCCTTCGTTTTCTCATTCAGAGTGGCGTGGTTGTCATTCCAAAGTCTACGCATAAAGAGCGTATGATGGAAAATAGGAATGTATTTGATTTTGCACTGGATGAGGATGATATGGTGGCTATTCAGGCACTGGATCAGGCAGAGAGTCTGTTCTTTTCACACTATGATCCTGCAACGGTTGAAATGATTACGGGATTACATCGGTAAATTGTTTATATAAATGTTTGGATGCAACGAGACTTCTAAGGAGGTCTCGTTTTTGAATTGAAAAATTATAAAATGAATGCTATTGCTTGCAATCTGCGTCATTTTAACATATAATTAACTTAATAAAAAATATATGATTAAAAGTTAAGGAGCTGGTTTACATGAAAACAATTAGTATCAGATTAGACGATTCTGTTTATGAAGAACTCAGTGAAATGTTGGATGCAATGGGACAGACAAAACAAACTTTTTATGAGACATATACTAGAACAGCATTAAGGGAAAGAAGGATTCCATTCATTATATCCGCACCGATAGAGAAAAAGAATGTTAACGATTCGGTATAAATCATAAGGAATTTTTGGAACTTGTTCGAAATAGAGATATATAATGCGCAGAAAAGAGGTATATATGGGAAAGATAGAGGGAATTGCGATTAGAAATTATGGACCGTTAAAAAATGTTCAAATCGGTCGGACCTATAATGATCAACACAAACAACCGTTGCGAAATCTGGTTGCAGTAATCGGACCGAGCGGAAATGGAAAAAGTACATTAGCAGATGCATTTGGATTTATGAAAGATTGTCTGGAAAAAGATGTTGAGATTGCTTGTGACGCAAATAACAGAGGTGGATATGAAAAACTATTGACGCAGGGAGCAAAAGATCCGATTTCATTTGAATTATATTATCGGGAATCAAGCAATACACGTCCGATTACTTATGAACTTGTGATTGATCTGGATCGGAGTGGTCGTCCGTATGTAAAAGAAGAACGTCTTCGTCAGAGAGCAGAAAAATATGGAAGACCGCGTTCTTTTTTATATTTGCAGGAGGGAAAAGGATTTGCTTTTGAGGGAAATGATCGACAAGCATGGGGAGAGGAAGAAGACGGAAAAGTAATAGGCGAAAAAAAGGAAGTAGAGTTAGCAGATAAAAGACGATTGGGAATTGTAACGTTAGGAGCTATGAAACAGTATGAACGAATTGAAAAATTCCTGTCCTTTTTGAAAAGCTGGTATCTATGTTATTTTTCACCAAATGCAGCACGCAGCATACAGACATCTGCTCCACAAGCCTACTTAAACGAAGATGGAAGCAACATCAATAATGTAGCACAGTACATGTTTCGAGAAAATCCGAAAGAGTTTGCAAAAGTATTAAAAGAGATACAGTCAAAATTACCGGGAATCGAGAGCATTACACCGGAAAAATTTCCGGATGGAAGAATGATGCTTCAGTTTAAAGAGCAAGGATTTGAAGAAGCGTTTTATTCACCGAAAATGTCAGATGGAACATTGAAATTATTTGCATATTATCTGCTTCTTCATGAAAAAGATCCAAGAAAACTGGTGTTTATCGAAGAACCGGAAAATGGATTATATCATCGGTATTTGGCGGATCTAGCTCAAGAAATGCAGCAAAACGCAGGAAGAGGTTTTTCAAAACAGTTGTTTGTCACCACACATAGTCCGTTTTTTGTTAATGCACTTGCACCAGAAGATGTCTGGGTATTAACAAAAAATAGCGATGGATATTCTCAGGTGAAATGTGCAGTGGACTATCCCTATGTGAAACAATTAGCGAAGGAAGGAGTACCTTTGGGCGACATGTGGTACAGCGATTATTTTGAGGAGATGATGTAATGTATGTACAATTTTTAATCGAAGATCATTCGACAGAGATTTTGGTAAATCATGTGATGCAAAAATTGATCATACAATATCCGGATGCTTCCGTTTTATGGGACATCAAATCATTCAAGGGAATTGGACATGTACCCAAAAAAGGAAAAATAATGGAGCGAAAGACTGGTATGCTATTAAATGATCTTCCACAATACTTACGAGGGTTTGATCAAGTGTTAAGAAATATGAAAAAAAGTATCATTATTGTTGTATTAGATAATGATACGAGAGACACAGAAGAATTTCAAACGAAATTGAATCAACTTGCACAAAGCTGTCAGATGCAAACAGATTATGCATTTTGTATAGCAGTAAAAGAAATGGAGGCGTGGCTGCTAGGAGATCAGGCAGCAATGCAGGAGGCATATCCAAATTGTAAAATGAATGTGGTTCAGAAATATGAACAGGACAGTATTAGTCCGACTTGGGAAGTGATTGCGGATGCAGTTTATCCGGGAGGACGAAAAAAATTGGAAAAGAATGCAGCAGGCGCATATGCAGAAATTGGAAAAGCAAAGGCAGAGTGGGCAGAGAACATAGGTAAAAAAATGCACTTGCATCAAAATATTTCACCGAGTTTTCAGATTTTTTTGAAGACGGTGGAAGAACGAATACGTTTGGAGATGCAGTAAACTTGGCAACGGTCGTAATGATCATAGGATTAGATCAATAAAATCTTTTAAAAAAGTTATAACCCAAACGTATAAACAGATGAACTCAACGAGACTTCTAAGGAGGTCTCGTTTTTTTTATACTAGAAATAGAAAAATATAGAAGTCAGGGAAAGGAGGAGTCTGAGATGAAACGAAAAAGAATGATGCAGTTCAATTTTGGGAAAAGCAAACAAATAAGTGAAATAGAAAAGAAAGGAGAAAATCATGAACAATTTTATCTTTGAAAATGCAACAAAAACGTATTTTGGAAAAGGATGTGTCGGGGAGTATCTGACATGTCTGTCGAATCATTATGGAAAGACGGTGATGCTGGCATACGGTGGAGGCTCGATCAAGAAAAATGGAATCTATGAAGAAGTGATGGAGTGCTTGAAAAAAGCAGGAAAACAGGTGGTGGAATTTTCCGGTATTATGGCAAATCCAACGTATGCAAAAGTGCTGGAAGGAGCAAAGCTGGCGCGGGAAAAAGAGGTGGATTTGATCCTCGGTGTCGGTGGTGGAAGTGTCATGGATTGTTGCAAAGCGATTTCCATGGCAGCGGTTTATGACGGCGACCTATGGGAGGACTTCTGGGCGACAGCCGGTGTGGTTGATTTTGAGCCGTTGCCTTTAGGTGTGATTGTCACAGTGGCTGGAACAGGAAGCGAGATGAACGGTGGAGCAGTGCTGCATCCGGTGTATTATCGGCATATTTATAAAGACGGACTTTCCAAGTTTCAGAAATTTGCCATGAATGTGTGGGGCATCTCATCGGAAGGAAAAGAGGAAGAAGAGTTAGCGCGTCAAGGTGTGGAGGCATTAGCAGATTTCATCAAAGAAATCGGTCTTCCAACTACTTTGCGGGAATTGGGAGTAAAGGAATCGGTAGATTTAAAAGTGATCGCAGATTCCTGTAATCTGGCTCCGGGCAGCTATAAGAAAATGACACACGAGGAAATTTTAGAAATTTTTAATGAGTGCTTTTAAGGACGCATATTCGTAAGTTTCTTAAAAATCAGGCACAAAGAGACAGCAATCGTACATGAAAAGGAGGAATGGAGTATGAAAAAATTAACAGCAATATCGATGAGTATGATTCTTATGTTTGGCTTTGTAGGTTGTGGAACGCAGAATAACAACAACACAAAGACGGAACAAGAAGTGACACAGGAAACAACGGAGAAGACGGAGGAAGAAACAAATACGGATTTCAGCACAGAACCGGAAGACACACAAGGAAAAACACTGGTTGTCTATTATTCGGCAACCGGAAATACAAAAGAGGCAGCGGAATATATTGCAGAGGCAACTGGTGGAGATCTGTTTGAATTGGAACCGGTACAGCCATATAGTGATGCGGATTTAGATTGGACCGATGACGATAGTCGTGTTTCTTATGAGCATGAGCATCCAAACGACAGAGAGGTGGAGCTCAAAGAAACAACCGTTTCGGAATGGGAGTCATATAATACCGTATATATCGGGTATCCGATTTGGTGGGGAATCGCCGCATGGCCGGTAGATGGATTTGTCAAAGCAAATGATTTTACCGGAAAAACGGTGATACCGTTTGCCACATCAGCAAGTTCCGGGATGGGTGAAAGCGGTGAACTGCTGGCAGAAGCGGCAGGAACCGGAAACTGGCTGGAAGGAGAAAGATTTCCATCCGGAGTTTCCAAAGAAGATGTGCAGGAATGGGTTAGAACAAATTAAGGGGAGGAGGATGTGAAATGAAACAGAAAAGAATACTAAGTTTTATTATGGCATTTCTGATGGTGGTAGGGCTGCTGTTTGGAAATCAGACAGAAGTCTATGCAGCAAGTAAGGGAAAAGTAAAAGCATTAAATGTAACGGAACTGTCCCTTTCCGTTGGACAGAGCAGAACGTTATCCGTTTCTAATGTGAAAAAAGTGAAGTGGGCGTCATCGAAAAAATCGGTGGCAGCAGTCAATACAAAAGGAAAAATCACAGCGAAGAAAGCCGGAAAAGCGACGGTTACAGCGAAATTTTCCGGGAAAGAATTAAAATGCAATATCGTGGTGAACAAACCGTCTTCCAAGAAAAAAGATGTTCTGATCACCTACTTTTCACAAACAGGTACGACAAAAGCAGTAGCGCAGAAGATACAAAAACTGACCGGTGGAGATCTGCTGCGAATCAGAGAGAAAGATAAGTACACCAGCGACTACGATAAACTGACAAAAATAGCAAAAAAGGAAATAAAAAATAATACCCGACCAAAGGTTACGACGGAAGCGAGAAATATAAAATCTTATGATGTTATCTATGTGGGATATCCGATCTGGTGGGGAACGACACCAAGAGTGGTAAACACATTTCTTGAAAAATATAACCTGAAAGGAAAAACGGTGATTCCGTTTTGTACAAGCGGTGGCAGTGATATAAAAGGAAGTCTTTCAGATTTAAAGAAATCCTGTAAGGGTGCAAAATTGAAAAGTGGTTATACCGCGGATTCCGGAAGCACATCAGAAATTAAAAAATGGCTTACAAAGATTGGAGAATTAAAGACAGAAACGCCGTCAAAGCCATCGCCGTCAAAGCCATCGACATCGACCCCAAGTACTGATCCGAATCCGTCTACACCAGGTACAGATTCAAAACTGCTGGTAGCTTATTTCTCCTGGAGTGGAACGAGTGAAAAGATTGCGAAAAATATTATAGAACAGACGGGTGCGGATTCATTCCGGATTGAAAGGGAAGTACCGTACAGCACAGACTATACAACAACAGCATACGGAGATGCAAAAGAGGAAGCGGAAACGAATGCGAGACCGGCAATCAAAGATCCGTTACCATCGGTTGCACAGTATGACAAAATCGTTTTGTGCTATCCAATCTGGTGGCATACAGCGCCGATGACAGTGGGAACATTTCTGGAAAGTTACGACATGACAGGAAAGAGGATTTATCCGGTGTCACAGTCAGCATCGATGGATCGTTCTCAATACGAAGAATCTGTGGCATTTATCAAAGAATGTGCAAAAGGGGCTATTGTGGATGATGGAATTTTTACAAAGAATAATGGTGATATTGAAAAATATGTTACAGATACCATATTAAAGTGAGTTGTAGCGAATAATGCGCAGGAGTGGAGGAAAAATGAAAAATCAAAATTTTAAAACATTAAACAATGGCGTAGAGATGCCAATGGTAGGAATCGGAACATTTATGCTGAATCTGGAAGAAGCAGAGGCTTCCGTACGCAGTGCATTGCAGGCAGGCTATCGCTTGATTGATACGGCAAATGCCTATGTGAATGAAAAGGCAGTGGGACGTGCTATGAAAAAATCCGGTATTGCCAGAGATAATATATTTTTGGAGACGAAGTTATGGCCATCTTTTTACGAGCAGTCAGATGCGGTAGAAAAGACGCTGAAAAGACTGGATACCGATTACATTGATTTGCTGCTGATTCATCAGCCGGCAGGAAATTATGTCGCAGGATATCAGTTAATGGAAAAAGCTTATAAAGAAGGAAAAGTGAAAGCGATTGGTCTGTCAAGTTTCGATAAGGAACAAATTCTGGAAATTCTCGAAATTTGTGAAGTGAAACCTTCTGTTTTACAGACTGAGGTACATCCGTATTCGCAAGAAAAAGAATTAAAGGAGTTTCTGGAGAACGAAGAAATCGCCATCCAGGCATGGTATCCGCTAGGACATGGAGATTATAGATTATTGAAGGAGCAGGTCTTTTCCAGATTAGCAGAAAAATAATTTGAGGTATGGTAATTTTCGCTATTTTGGTTTATCATAGAGTCAGCACCTTTCCTTTTGGTTTGATTTTGTTGTGGTGACTCTATTATACCAAAGATTAGGTGCTTTATTAATGTCAATGCACCAATTCTGATACAAGACTGAAAGAGTCAAAATTTCAGGTGCCTGTCAGAATATTGATCGTTACACTCGGAATGGGACTGGCATTTTTAATTCGGGGAGAATTTGTATTTCTTGGTGTTCTTGCCATCTCACTGTTTTACTATTTGCCAGAATATACCTGTTTGCGTCTGCTTGCGTTTGTACCGCTTGTGGTGCCGTAGTTCTGGGCATTGCTGGCGATTCCGGTAGTCATGTTATTCAGCAGAAAAAGTGGGAAGCAGAATAAATACTTTTTCTATGTCTTCTATCCCGCTCACTTTTTATTCATCTATACTATTATGGTGCTTTTGAAATGAATTGCACCCGCTTTTTGGAGGAAGAGCATGAAATACTGCGTAAACTGCAAAAAAAATTGATACAGAAGCGGAATGCTGTCCGAATTGTGGCATCCAGATAAATCGGGGCCTCAGCTCTGTGTGCAGTCAATTCTGACACGAGTGAAAAATGACGGAACAGTTAGGAGAACTGCCGATATTGGAGGATAAACAAGGGTGAAAAATAAGAGAAGAATTGTGGCGCTTATTGTAATAATTCTTTTGGCTGCTGCAGGTGTTCTGTACCATTCTGGGTTGGTGTATGCGAGCGTATTGAAAATTGAAAACTCTCGGTTTGCAAGGTTACTTTCGGTTCTGAACCGAAGGACTATGAAGTCTGGGAGTATGTCTTGAAAAACTACTATCAGCTAAAGTTCAGTCCGGCTGTTGATGTGGTTGTAAAGAAAGAGGCGACGAATCCAAAACGGGTGCAGCGGGAAAAAGAGAAGCAGCGTCAATTTAAACTGAAACAGCTACAGAAAAGGGAGAAGCATAAGGGGCATTAATGCCCCTGGCTTCTAATAGCACGAATTCAGAAGAAAAATTAAGATTACATCTCTATAATGGAATCTCGTAAAGGAGAGATGTAATTATGAATATAAGAAAAATCAAAGAACACAAATCGAGAGCTTAAAAGGCTGTTGGTATTGCCGGTATGCTGATTTTCATTTGAAGGAAGAGAGAGTTTTGGAAGTAGGGATATGCAAATGGCCACATAAGGTTTTATAAAGAATCTATGAAAAGGCTTTTGCATATGATTATATGAATTTGGAAGGAGGTGCCCTTTATGGAACATGGGGTAGTAGTGGCTGTTTTCTTTGTAATTGCAGTCGGTATATATGCTGGTTTAAAGAATAAAAAGAAGAAATAAAATTCCTGTTTGCTGGGCTAACGGGGGTGAGATACCATTGGTATACGAATTAGAAGACACATCAAAGGTCAAAGAGTTATTTGCAGATTGGAAGGAAACGCTGATCTATTCGTGCTTACTATAACGAAGGAATCGAAATTGAAGTAGATACGCTGCCGTCAGAAAGAAGAAAGTATTTAGCGACAATCGCATGTTCCGCTCTGATATTGAAATGCATGGAGGAAAGCTTGTATCCAAGCTGGGATGCCCCCGATATTTACTCTGTTCGCCTGGCTGAAAAACTCGGCTACCGAAGCCGCTTGGAATCTTTGATAGATAGCACGAATTCAGAAGAAAAAATTAGATTACATCTCTATAATGGAATCCAGTAAAGGAGAGATGTAATTATGGATATAA
>JBJENW010000250.1:0-1789 GCA_051880395.1 Lachnospiraceae bacterium
TGATTGTAGCGGATGCAGGACTTTTAGAGATTGTGTGGACAAATTTATTATCTAACGCTATGAAATTCACACCATCCGGAGGGACTGTGACATTAAGGCAGGTCTCTGATGATGATAGTGTTACGGTCATTGTTGAAGATACCGGATGTGGAATGGATGAGACGACAGTGAATCACATTTATGACAAATTTTATCAGGGAGACAGTTCTCATTCTACGGAGGGGAATGGCTTGGGTCTGGCTCTTGTAAAAAGAATTCTCCAATTATCAGAAGGAACAATATCTGTGGAAAGTACTGTTGGAAAAGGAACGATATTTACAGTGAAACTTCCTTTCGTTCATGAAGTAAGAGAAATTGACACAGGTAAGAATCAGGAGGCAATTTAATGCAGGGAGAAAAAGAATTTATTGGGTATGAGTATAAGGAAATTATCGTTCCGGAAGAGCAGGTTGCCATGTATTTGGACTGTTATGAGAATTTCGGGTGGATACCGGAAGAAAATGCTTATGTACCGGAAAAACAGATTATGCTTCATGGATTCCGTCATTTAAAAATCCAGATGAAACGGAATAGAAAAATTATAAATAAAATGGAACTGACAAGACTGCAGAGAAATTTTGAAGCCTGTGCTAATGAAATCAAGGTTCTTGAAGGAGCTAAAACGAGAGGTCCATTAATTTGGGCAATGACGGTTGGATTAGTGGGGACTGCATTTATGGCGGGATCAACTTTTGTTGTCGTTCATGAGCCACCAATAGTCTGGTTATGTGTATTATTGGCAATTCCGGGATTTATCGGGTGGATTGTACCATACTTTTTATATCGGCGTATGGTAGAACAGAAGGAAGAAATATATAATCCTTTGATTGAAGAAAAGTTAGATGAGATATACAAGATTTGTGAAAAAGGGCATTCTTTATTATAAAACGTATTTGTTTTAATGTTATTCGAAATGTATCAATTGGCTGTCTTATGATGCCACTTCTTACCTGGGGAACAAGTCAGGTCGTGAAAGAAAAAGTAGCAGATGCATCATCGTTGCTTACGTCCCTTAGAACAGTAGCAGGTTCTATTGGTTCAGCCGTGTTTGTCGCAATCATGTCAGCAGTAGCCGTTTCTTCCGAAAAAAGTTATGGAGCTGCAGCTTCTATGCACGGAGTAAATATTGCATTTATATCTATGTCACTCGGTACACTGATCATGGTAGGAATCGCTTTATTTGGAATAAAAAAGAAGGCTTAGTTTGAATTGCATCCCCTGTAAAGATGTGATAGAATGTAGAAAATTAAAGAGAGAACAGTCAGGTGTCAGAGCCGTCATTATAATATTTAATAACAGGTTGTGATGAAAAGGGAAACAGGTGTAAGTCCTGTGCGAACTCGTCACCGTAATAAAGGAGCAGAAACTGATGATCACTGGGAAACTGGGAAGAGAGTGGATGTGATGATCTTTGAGCCGGGAGACCTGCCTGACAGTTGTACGGAAGCAATTGTTTCAGACCACGAGTAACTGGTTGTACATGAAAATGGTGGGAATACTGTCATTAAGATAGTGTCCTGCATTTTTTGCGTATGTAAAACCCTTTGCTTGTAACAGCAAAGGGTTTTTGTGGTTGTTAGGAAGCTGGTTTAAGAAGGTTGGTGGATGCTATGAAAAAATGGAGTGCAAGATTCATATTTTCCGTGATCATGATATTTGGAATCACTGTTTTATTTGGGGGATGCAAGTTAAAGAAAGATTCGTCATCCTTTACATTTGATGAAAAAGATGGTGAGTATACCATTGAAGC
>JBJENW010000251.1:0-9931 GCA_051880395.1 Lachnospiraceae bacterium
GGAGCCGAGTTTTTTCGCAGAGATGCCCGGCGTGTTGCGAAACGTCCGTGTAGGAAATCCCTCCCAGTTGAGATATTTTTTGTCAGAATACCCAAAAAGTGGTGGGAGCGAAAACATAGTGGGAGGCCAATAAAGTAGAACCCGCAAAGACTTACACCCATATAAAACGTAATTTTATCACATAAAAGTTTAAAATGAGATTGTGCTAAAAAAAGCACAATCTCATTTTTAAAAAAAATCTATATTATTTGTTCTTGCTTTGAATGTACTCGTCAATTCCTTTGGCTGCTGTCTTTCCAGCACCCATAGCAAGGATTACTGTAGCAGCACCCGTAACGGCATCACCACCGGCAAAAACACCCTCTTTACTGGTTGCACCATGTTCTTCGTCTGCCACAATACATTTTCTCTTGTTGATCTCTAATCCATCTGTTGTGGAAGAAATCAATGGATTTGGAGAAGTTCCCAGTGACATGATCACAGTATCTAAATCTAAGTCAAACTCGGAACCAGCAACCTCTACCGGTCTTCTTCTTCCGGATTCATCCGGCTCACCTAATTCCATTTTTATACAGCGCATACCTTTTACCCAACCATTTTCGTCAACTAAAATTTCTGTCGGATTCGTCAAAAGGTCAAAAATAATTCCCTCTTCTTTTGCATGATGTACTTCTTCTGCTCTGGCAGGAAGTTCCGATTCACTTCTACGATATACGATATGTACTTCAGCGCCAAGACGAAGTGCCGTTCTTGCCGCATCCATGGCTACGTTTCCACCACCGACAACGGCTACCTTCTTTCCATGCATGATCGGGGTATCGTATTCTTCTTTGAATGCTTTCATCAGGTTATTTCTGGTCAGGAATTCGTTTGCTGAGAAGACACCATTTGCATTTTCGCCTGGAATTCCCATGAAGCGCGGAAGTCCTGCTCCAGAACCGATAAAGACCGCTTCAAACCCTTCTTCTTCCATCAATTCATCGATCGTAACCGATTTTCCGACAATGACATTTGTCTCTATTTTTACGCCAAGTGATTTTACATTTTCTACTTCTTTTGCAACAACTCTCTGTTTTGGAAGACGGAACTCCGGAATACCATAAACCAAAACACCGCCTGCCTCATGCAATGCCTCAAAGATGGTTACATCATAGCCAAGTTTTGCCAAATCGCCGGCGCAGGTCAAACCAGCAGGGCCGGAACCGATGACTGCTACTTTATGACCATTTTTCTGTGCAGCAGGTGTTGGTTTGATGCCATGTTCTCTTGCCCAGTCTGCAACAAAACGCTCTAATTTACCGATGGAAACTGCTTCGCCTTTGATTCCGCGGATACATTTTCCCTCACACTGGCTCTCCTGTGGGCAGACACGACCGCAGACTGCCGGGAGTGCGGAAGACTGGCTGATGATCTGATATGCTTTTTCGAAATCACCCAGTTTTACCTGCTCAATGAACGCCGGAATATTGATTGAAACCGGACATCCTTTCATACATTGTGCATTCTTACAATTTAAACATCTGGCTGCCTCTGCTTTTGCCTCTTCTTCATTATATCCAAGACATACTTCTTCAAAATTTGTTGCACGAACTGCCGGTTCCTGCTCTCTTACTGGTATCTTATTCAAATCTGCCATTATTTGTCACCTCCACAATGTCCACATCCGCCATGATGGGTATCGCCTTCTTTTAATTTCAGCATCGCACGTCCCTCTGCTGTTTTGTAAATCTGCTGACGTTTCATTGCCTCATCAAAGTTTACTTTATGTCCGTCAAATTCCGGTCCATCTACACAGGCAAATTTTACTTCATCTCCAACAGTCAGACGACAGGCTCCACACATACCGGTTCCATCTACCATGATCGGATTCATAGAAACGATTGTCGGAATACCAAGGTCTTTTGTCAACAGACAGACAAATTTCATCATGATCATCGGTCCGATTGCGACACACAGATCATACTGATTTCCCTGATCTACTAATTCCTGCAGCTGATTTGTTCCCATACCATGGAATCCATAAGAACCGTCATCTGTAGTCACATACAGATTGCCGGCAACTTTTTCCATTTCATCTACTAAGATTAATAAGTCTTTTGTTTTTGATCCCATAATAACATCACAGGAAACTCCCTGCTCATGCAGCCATTTTACCTGCGGATAAACCGGTGCCGTACCAACACCACCTGCAATGAAAACGATTCTTTTCTTTTTCAAATCTTCAACGCTTTCTTTTGTCAGTTCAGACGGTTGTCCAAGCGGTCCAACAAAATCTTCAAAAGCATCTCCCACTTCTAATTGGGACATACGAATCGTAGATGCACCGACTTCCTGATATACGATGGTGATCGTTCCAGCTTCGCGATCATAATCACAGATTGTCAGCGGAATCCGTTCTCCCACATCATCTATTTTTACAATAACAAATTGTCCTGGCAAACAAGATTTCGCCACACGCGGTGCTTTTACTTCCATCAAGAAAATCTTGTCTGCAAGTTTTTCTTTTTTTAAGATTGAATACATTTCTTACCTCCATATTTCTGTTTTGTGTTTAACTTTTTAAAGTTTATTTCTATTTTTTATGTCAAGATACACACTAATTACCATAATACTCAATTTTTCGATGAAAATCAATCCTTTTTATTTTTAATTTCCATATTCTGTACTTATTTCATTTCTCCCACTCTCTATTTAGATACTCTTATACCAATCCCATATACATGCTCATTTAGAAAGAAAACGACTGCTGTACATCGCTTTTTTGCGTATGTTACAGCAGTCTCTTCGCTTCTTTTAAGAAAAATAGACCAGGTCATCTTGTGGTTTTTGCGCCGATTTGATTTTAACCGGATACAAGACAGGCCCTTTTCCTTTATATTCTTTTGCAAATTCAACATGAATTTCGGCCGTCAGATCGATCCATGATTTATGCGGAATCATAAATGCATCTTCATATTTACATTTAAATCCGATGAATGTCACATCCTCAATACAACAGGTCATGGCAAACCTGCCTGGAACAAAAATTCCATCTTTTAATTTGTCCGGACGATATACCAGTGCGGTAAAGTGTACTTTCTTTCCATTGTATTTCTTTGGATTATCCAATGCATCCATATACCACATTGCATAATCTGCATCCGAAATCTCAATGACATCCGCATCCAGATCAAACGGCAGTTCAATCTCACGGTCGTCGATTTCTCCGTTTTCCTTTTCATATACGATCTGCGCCTTGCGGTTTACACCCTTGATGCTGCTTCGAAATTTTCCTTTCGGCGTATCATCGGTACAACGATTGATGATCACAACATCTGCCGCAAATAACTGATCTAAGATCATCGAACGCATATTCGTCAGATACATTTCAAAAGTAGTGGCATCTACCGTTGCAAGAGACTGCACAACCACCCAGTCATCCGGAATATCCATCTCCATCAAGTCCGCGATCGACCAGGTTCCATTGTATTCCAAAAACACCTGCTGCGGTTTGTAAATCCGGTTTAATTCTTCGATTTTTTCTTCGGTAAACTCCTCTTTGGATTCAATTTCAACGATAGAAATATTCTTTTTGGCAAGTTCTTCCTTATCGTATTCCACATCACCGTCTTCACACATAATGATCAGACTCGGTGTGCCATCCGCAAAATCATTTTCTACCAGTGTATTGTTGATCAGAGTTGTTTTTCCGCTGTCCATGAATCCGGTGAACAGATATACCGGAACTTCATTCATTTCTTCTGGCATAGGTTTTCTCCTTTATACTAATTGAAAAAGTTCTTCCAGCTTTTCTTCTTTTATCTTAGAACCGATGACACAGAGACGTCCCGTATAATCTGGTTCCCCCTCACGAATATCATACTCGCCTGGCACCATGTCAAAATAAATCCATCCGCCTTCGCTATTCGGAACCATTCCTTTTGCACGAAGAATTTCACCATATTCTTCACTGTTGATCAATGTCTTTAAAATGGTTTCGATTTCTTCTTTTGCATATTTATGCGGTGTCTCTTTTCCCCAGCTCGTGAAGACGTCATCTGCGTGGTGGTGATGATGCTCGTGATCATGGTCATGGCAACCGCAAGTGCAATGCTCCCCATGCTCATGATGATGTTCGTGTTCTTCATGCTCATGCTCGTGATGATGCTCGTGTTCCTCGTGCTCATGTTCGTGATGATGATGCTCGTGTTCCTCGTGCTCATGTTCGTGATGATGATGCTCATGTTCCTCGGCTTCTTTCTGATGTCTTGCCTCTGCTAAAAGCTTCATCTCCATCGAGTCCGTCTTCTCGATCACACCTAAAATCGTCTCACCTTTTATTTCGTCCCATGGTGTTGTGATAATAGCCGCATTTGGATTCAATGTCTGAATCGATCTGACGCATTTTTCTAACTGCTCTGGTGTTGCATTCTGTGTTCTGCTCAATACAACTGTTGTCGCAAATTCAATCTGGTTATTAAAGAATTCTCCGAATGCTTTCATCTGTTTCTGTGCTTTTGTCGCATTTACAACCGTTACGAGCGCATTTAATTTTACATCCTGCTCTTTTTCAATATCAATGACAGATTTCATGACATCAGACAGCTTTCCGACACCTGACGGCTCGATGAGGATTCGATCCGGATGATATTTTGTAATGACCTCATTTAAATTTTTCCCGAAATCTCCTACTAACGAACAGCAGATACAGCCGGAATTCATTTCCGTAATATTCACTCCGGAATCTTTTAAAAATCCTCCATCAATCCCAACTTCTCCAAATTCATTCTCAATGAGCGCAATCTTCTGGCCTTTAAACACCTCGGCAATCATTTTCTGAATAAATGTTGTTTTTCCTGCACCTAAAAATCCTGAAATGATATCTATCTTTGTCATATCTGACACTCCTTCTTTCTCTCTTTCGGACAAATTGCCCATCTATTGCATAATAAGACGAAATGCCAAGATTGTCAAGTGTTCTCCTTTCAGAAAAAAACCGCGGCATTTCTACCGCGGTTTGAATCTATTTTAGCCGATTTTCATTATTTCTTTATGGTGACCCCTTTTACAGCAGACTTCGAAGACATGACCGGAAATCCTGCATCATTAATTGTCTTGGCCTGCACACAATAATAATATTTCTTTCCTTTCTTCAATCCTTTGTTTACAAATGTTGTTTTTTCTTTTATCGTTCCAATTCTTTTAAATGGTCCTTTCTTGTTCTCAGAACGATATACCACATAGGACTGTGCATAAGCCGCTTTTTTCCATGTTATCGTTACACTTTTTGTTCCTGTATTTTTTACTGCCTGCAATACTGGTTTTTCAACCTTATGATTGTAGATTTTAATCTCGCTCTGATTACTTGTTACACTTGAATAATAGTAATCAGAATACGCATAATACTTCGCTACCACATAATATCTGTAGTTAATACCCGGTGTCAAAGCCTTATCCTCAAAACTGGTTGCATTTGTTTCGCCAATCTCATCTGCGTAATACTCTCCCGAAAGAGGTGTGCTCCGATAAACAATATATCGATTTGCTCCCGCTGTTTTTTTCCAAGAAATTTTCGCGCTGGTACTGCTCTTTCTTGTTACTTTTACATTGGATACAGATTTTAACGAATGAATGCCATAAATGTCACTTTCTCGTGTTTCCTTCCCCTTTACTGCCACAATACTTAAATACGAGTATTTCCAATCTCCGTCTTTTTTCTTACTGTCTTTGATCGTGTACTTTGTCGCCGATCCCTTCAGGGTTTTAATTGTTTTTCCATTATTTTTCAATAAGATTTTAGATGCTCCATAAATGCGGTTCCATTTTAATAATGTCTGAATGGAAATGGTTCCATTTTTATCAACAGACACCTTTTTCGTAGTTGTTGTCACACTCGGATAGGTCAAACCCAGATAAACATTCTGAGAAGAACTACGATAATACTTTTTCACGCCATTTACTGTTTTGCAGGCGCGAATCTGAAAATAATGTGTTTCACTTGTATTCAATCCACTTTTACTGAAAGAATTCCCTTTGGTTGTTTTAATCAGCCGATATGCATCTCCTGCCGTAGCGCTGCAATAATAAATCTCATATGTTACATTCCCGGAAAGTTTTTCCCAGCTGAATTTTACTTTGTCTTTTCCCGTCTGCTGATAAGTTACATTGAAACTACCCATTGTAATTTTTACACCGGCCGGTTCAGACATTTTTCCGTATGATTTCTTTTTTGTTCCTGCATTATAAAAAAACGGTTTGACCCGATAATAATAGGTTTTCCCTGCTTTTGCCTTCCGATCAAAATACGATCTTTCCGCCGAAGTTGCAATTTTTTTATAGCCCTTGTTTTTTCTCTCAGAACGATAAAATTCAAACCCACTGCACAAAGAAATGTCACTCGCATAAACGCTCACACCCGTTGGACCCTTTCCAAAATCTTCATAAGAAACATAGCAAGTTGCGGATGGTTTCTGTGAATCAAACCCTTTCGAGATAAATGTCTTTCCTGTTACTGCTTTTACATAATCATCTTTCTCGCAATATGGAACGACTTTATAATAATATGTTGCATTTCCATTCACTGCATAATCCGAATAATACAAACTATCATAATACGCATATCCCGACAGTGTTGTAAGCTTTTTATATTTTGCAGTTTTCTTTCCCTCTGCACGATATAAATCGTACTTCACATTCTGCGCAGAGTGATTCAATTCAATATTCACAGAATTATATGGTTGTCTGTTATAACCGGTATCTTTTTCTTCCGATACATATCTTGTATACGAATAAACCGTAACTGCTTTTACCGTTGGCATTTCTTTCTTATAAGTTACTTTTTGAGATGTTCCGGCTACATTTTCGGAATCATAAGGAGTCACTTCAAATGTATACGTGCTTCCTGGCTTTAAGCCATAAAATGTGCAGCTTTCTGAATAATATGGTGCTTTCTGTGGCGTTTCCTCATCGTAATCATAGTCATAATTATTCTCTGTTCTCCACTCTACCCCATTTACTTTGATCACAAATCTTGTTCCATACCCACTAATGTTCAAATAAATCTCTCCATCATCTTCTGTACAAGTAAATTTTTCTACAGTTGGTCCTTGTGTTTCCTCTACAGAAGGTTTTTGTTCCTCTCCGGACGGTTCTTGATTTTCACTTGGTGTCTCAAGTATATCTTCTTCCTCCAGATATTCAGAATCCTCCGATAAAACATTCTCTCCTTCTATATCATTTTCCCAATCCGATCCTTCACTTACATCCGATCGCTCATTTTGATCAAAACCTGCTTCTTCTTTTGTCTCAAATAATTCTTCCGTCTTTTCTTCCTGCTGTACATTCTCCCCTGACACAACCGTCTCCTGCTGTGTTACTACTGCACCTGCAGCTGTTCCCACTTCTCCAACCGCAATTGTTGCTGCCAGCATGACACTGAAAAGTGTTTTTACAATTTTTACTTTCATACCCTTTCTCCTCTCGTATCTTATCGTTTTTTTCGAAAACCTTTTCGTTACACGCCTAATTATAGTGCCTTTTTCATAATTTGTCAATATTTTCTGAATATTTCTTTAATATTTTTTTAATACTATTCTATTTTATCAATTGTTCTCATGTGCCTGATTCTTTTTTATAAAAAAGAGAGTATGAAACACAATACTGTGTCTCATACTCTCTTTCATATTTTTTCGTTTTCTATTTTACATCATACCCATTCCTGGATTTGGTGCTGCAGCTGCCGGATTTTCTTCTTTAATATCCGCAACAACAGATTCTGTAGTCAGTAATGTAGATGCAACACTTGTTGCGTTCTGCAAAGCACTTCTTGTTACTTTGACTGGATCAAGGATACCATCTTCGATCATATCTACATATTCTTCTTTGTAAGCATCAAAACCAACACCTGGTTTAGACTCTCTTACTTTATTGATGATAACAGCACCTTCGAGTCCTGCATTTGCAGAGATGTAGAACAATGGAGCTTCCAATGCTTTTAAGATTACCTGTGCTCCGGTCTTCTCGTCTCCCTCTAAAGTCTCAGCCAGTTTTGCTACCTCCTTGGATGCGTGGATGTAAGCAGAACCACCACCGGAAATGATACCTTCTTCTACGGCTGCTCTGGTTGCATTCAATGCATCCTCGATACGAAGTTTGCTTTCTTTCATCTCTGTTTCTGTAGCGGCACCAACACGGATAACTGCCACACCACCGGATAATTTAGCCAGTCTTTCCTGTAATTTTTCTTTATCGAAATCAGATGTTGTCTCTGCGATCTGACCTTTGATCTGAGCGATTCTTGCAGCAACAGCTTCTTTATCACCTTCACCGTCTACGATCACTGTGTTCTCTTTCTGAACTTTCACGGATTTTGCACGTCCTAACTGATCTAATGTAGTCTCTTTCAAGTCTAATCCAACTTCTTCAGAGATTACCGTACCACCTGTCAAAATAGCGATATCTTCTAACATTTCTTTTCTTCTATCGCCATATCCCGGAGCTTTGACTGCTACGACGTTGAATGTACCACGCAGTTTGTTTACGATCAATGTTGTCAATGCTTCGCCTTCTACATCTTCAGCGATGATCAACAGTTTTTTACCGGACTGTACGATCTGCTCTAATAATGGAAGGATTTCCTGAATGTTGCTGATCTTTTTATCTGTGATCAAGATGTATGGATCATCTAAAACTGCTTCCATTTTGTCCATATCGGTTGCCATATATGCGGAAATATATCCACGATCAAACTGCATACCTTTTACTAAGTCGAGCTCTGTCTGCATTGTTTTAGATTCTTCAATAGAGATAACTCCATCGTTAGAAACTTTTTCCATTGCGTCAGCAACTAACTGTCCAACTGTCTCATCTCCAGCAGAGATAGATGCAACTTTTGCAATATGATCTTTTCCGTTTACTTTCTGGCTCATATCTTTCAATGCTTCTACGGCAGCATCTGTTGCTTTTTTCATACCTTTTCTTAAGATAATTGGATTTGCTCCTGCTTCAAGGTTTTTCATACCTTCTTTGATCATTGCCTGTGCTAAAACAGTAGCGGTCGTGGTTCCGTCACCTGCAACATCATTTGTCTTTGTTGCAACTTCTTTTACAAGCTGTGCACCCATGTTTTCGAATGCATCTTCCAACTCGATTTCTTTTGCAATGGTCACACCATCGTTTGTGATCAATGGAGCGCCATAAGATTTATCTAAAACTACGTTTCTACCTTTCGGTCCGATAGTGACACGTACGGTGTCTGCCAATTTGTCAACGCCTGCGCCTAATGCTTTTCTTGCCTCTGTACCATATTTGATTTCCTTTGCCATGATAAAAGCCTCCTAATTTTTTAATCTATCAAACAAATCTGCATTTCTGCTTCTAATTACTCTACAACTGCCAGAATGTCATTCTGTTTTACGATGATATACTCTTCACCGTCTAATTTTACTTCGGTTCCTGCATATTTGGAATAAATGACTTTCTGTCCTTCCTTTACCTGCATAGTAACTTCTTTTCCATCAACAATTCCGCCAGGACCTACTGCAATGACTTCTGCCTCCTGTGGTTTTTCCTGTGAAGCAGCTGTCAGAATGATACCGGATTTTGTGGTCTCCTCTGCTTCTAACTGTTTTAAAACAACTCTGTCTGATAATGGTACTAACTTCATTACGAATTCCTCCTTGTGACTATTTAAATTTTATTTGTTTGCCTTTTGTTATTAGCACTCATTTCACTTGAGTGCTAACTGATAGTTCATATAATAGTTGTAAAAGCGTTTTTCTGCAACTATGTATATTCCTATTTATTCCTATTTATTCCGATTTATCTATATTTTTTCTCATTTTTTCTTCCTTATTCTCACGCTTCTATTTTCTTCATATTTTGAATTTTCATCAAGTTCTGATTTGTCGAGCAAACCCCTATGTTACTGACTCCACTACTTTTTTGGGAGTTT
>JBJENW010000252.1:0-9905 GCA_051880395.1 Lachnospiraceae bacterium
ACGGGCTCTTGATCGGCTGATCACCGAATCTCAAGTGAGAAATGGTAACACCACCTGTTTTCTTTGAGTCATACTGGAAGTAAGCCTGAATGTATTTGTCTGTGTGGTCACCAATGATCTTTGTAGAGTTCTTATTAGCACCAACAGTACCGTCTCCACCAAGTCCCCAGAATTTGCATTCTTTTGTTCCCGGAGCAGATGTGATCGGAGCTGGTTTTACTTCTGGTAAGCTCAAGTTTGTAACATCATCCACGATACCGATAGTGAAACGAGGCTTTGGAGCATCTTTCTTTAATTCGGTATAGATTGCGAATACACTTGAAGGCGGGGTATCTTTGGAACCTAATCCATAACGTCCACCTGTTAATACGATGTCGTTTAATCCTGCTTCACGAAGTGTAGTAGCTACATCTAAGTATAACGGATCACCTAAAGCACCTGGCTCTTTTGTTCTATCAAGAACAGCGATCTTTTTCGCTGTCTTCGGAATCACTTTTAATAATGCTTCAGAAGACCATGGACGATACAGACGAACTTTAACCAAACCAACTTTTTCGCCTGCTTTTGTTAAGTAATCGATAACTTCTTCTGCCACGTCACAGATAGAGCCCATAGCTACGATAACACGATCTGCATCCGGTGCTCCATAGTAGTTAAACAGATCATAATCTGTACCAAGTTTATCGTTAATCTTGTCCATATATTTTTTAACGATAGCCGGTAATTCATCATAAGCCTTGTTACATGCTTC
The DNA here is from genome assembly GCA_051880395.1 of Lachnospiraceae bacterium. Taxonomy (GTDB): domain Bacteria; phylum Bacillota; class Clostridia; order Lachnospirales; family Lachnospiraceae; genus JBJENW01. The sequence goes on from JBJENW010000252.1 coordinate 752, forward strand.
ACGATGCTGGAAGAAAACGTCTCCATTTTCGTGAGAACCACGCATAGCTGGATGTTCTGGATTTAAAGCATGCTCACGGAAAGCTTTTACAGCGTCCATGTTGCACATTTCTTTCAGATCTGCATAATCCCATTTTTCAATTTTCTGGATTTCGTGGGATGTACGGAAACCATCGAAGAAGTTGATGAATGGAACACGTCCCTCGATCGTAGCAAGATGTGCTACCGGGCTTAAATCCATTACTTCCTGTGGATTTGTCTCACATAACATAGCGAAACCTGTCTGACGGCAGGCATAAACGTCACTGTGATCACCGAAGATATTCAAAGATTGTGTTGCAACGGTACGTGCAGATACATCAAATACGCAAGGAAGCATTTCACCTGCGATTTTGTACATATTCGGGATCATTAACAAAAGTCCCTGAGATGCGGTAAATGTAGTTGTAAGTGCACCTGCTGCAAGGGAACCATGTACGGCACCTGCTGCACCTGCTTCAGACTGCATTTCTGTAACCTTTACCTGGTTTCCAAAAATGTTTTCCTGTCCTGCTGCAGACCACTGGTCTACTACATCTGCCATTGGGCTTGATGGGGTAATAGGATAGATAGCAGCGACATCTGTATACGCATAAGCTACATGTGCAGCCGCTGTGTTACCGTCCATTGATTGTTTTGCTCTAGACATTTATATTTCCTCCTTTTTAATACATGTCTTATCAGACGTTTATACACTGATTTTATCATTTTCTTTTTGGCTTGTAAAGTTTTAATCTGTACAAAACAAGGTACAATTCGATTCTTTTTTACAAAACACACTTGCTTTTTTATACATTTTTCGGCAAAAATGTGGAAGTCCACTCTTATATGAAAAAAAGTTCTTGCAAATTTACGATTTTACGATAGAATGGAACTATTGTGATGCGTGTCTGTTTCGTGCAGACGTTCAACTATTTTTAAGGAAGGAATACAGAGTATGATAAGTGCAAATAACGTAACCTTGCGAATCGGCAAAAAGGCTCTTTTCGAAGATGTCAACATTAAATTCACAGAAGGCAACTGCTATGGCCTCATCGGTGCGAACGGTGCCGGAAAATCTACATTTCTAAAAATTTTATCCGGACAACTAGAGCCGACCAGCGGAGATGTCGTCATTACCCCGGGACAGCGTCTCTCTTTCCTACAGCAGGATCATTTTAAATACGACGAATTTACCGTTTTAGATACCGTTATCATGGGTAATAAACGTCTGTATGATATCATGAAAGAAAAAGATGCCATCTATGCCAAAGAAGATTTTTCAGAAGAAGACGGCATCAAAGCCAGCGAGTTAGAAGCCGAATTTGCAGAGATGGATGGATGGAATGCAGAAACGGATGCCGCCATGCTGTTAAACGGTCTTGGAATTGACACCGAATTTCATTACTGCATGATGAAAGATTTAAAAGGTGCCCAGAAAGTCAAAGTTTTACTGGCACAGGCTTTGTTTGGCAATCCGGATATTCTTCTTTTGGACGAGCCGACCAACCACTTAGACCTCGACGCTATTGCATGGTTAGAAGAATTTTTAATCAATTTCGAAAATACTGTTATTGTTGTTTCTCATGACCGATATTTTCTGAATAAAGTCTGCACCTCCATTGCTGACATTGATTACGGAAAAATTCAGTTGTATGCCGGAAATTATGATTTCTGGTATGAATCTAGTCAATTGTTGGTGAAACAGATGAAAGAAGCCAATAAGAAAAAAGAGGAAAAGATCAAAGAGCTGCAGGATTTTATTTCCCGTTTCTCCGCTAATGCTTCCAAATCCAAACAGGCCACTTCCCGTAAGAAGGCTCTGGAAAAAATCGAATTGGACGAAATCAAACCATCTAGTCGAAAATATCCATACATTGATTTCCGCCCAAGCCGCGACATCGGAAATGAAGTATTGACCGTCGATGGTATTTCCAAAACAATTGAAGGTCAAAAAGTCCTCGACAATGTCTCATTTACCGTCAATCGTGAAGACAAAATCGCGTTTGTCGGAAGTAACGAGTTAGCCAAAACCACTCTGTTTAAAATTCTCGCCGGTGAACTTGAACCGGACGAAGGATCTTATAAATGGGGAATCACAACCAGCCAGTCCTATTTTCCAAAAGATAATACGGAGATTTTCGATACAAACGAAAGTATCGTAGAATGGCTGACACAATTTTCCGAAATTAAAGATGCCTCTTATGTCCGTGGTTTCTTAGGACGTATGTTATTTGCCGGCGACGACGGTGTGAAAAAGATGAAAGTTCTCTCTGGAGGAGAAAAAGTGCGTGTTTTGCTTTCCCGCATGATGATCATGGCAGCCAATGTCCTGATTCTTGATGAACCGACAGACCATTTGGATATGGAATCCATTACCGCTTTAAACAACGGTCTGATCAAATTCTCCGGTGTTGTATTATTTGCTTCTCGTGACCACCAGTTTGTGCAGACAACCGCAAACCGTATCATTGAATTTTTACCAGGAGGCGGTATGATCGATAAAGTCGGCACGTACGATGAATATTTAGAGAGCGATGAGATGGCAAGAAAACGTGCTGTTTATGCAATGTCTGATGAAGACGAAACAGATAATTAGATTGTTTTACAAAAAAGGGCTGCGCACTAATTCTTAGTGCGACAGCCCCTTTTTTCACAATAAACGAATCTTTTTTTCTCGATTCGAAACAAATCCCAGAATTTCCATTTTCAACAGCGAACGAATCAGATCCAGCTCTGATAAAGTGATCCCTCCGTATAATTGGCACTGTATCTTCCAGATGTTGTATATGTGTTTGCTTTCGATGCCTCATAACTTGCATTCGATTCCAGGCTCGATGCCAGTGAGTTTATCTTATCTCCATAAGAATTCTTCTCCTGAAACACCTTTTTTACATCCGCAATATCCGCTTTCTGAAAAGCTGTTTCATCCAGTTTTAGTTTCTGGTCCTCTCCAACGGAAATTCCGATTGTTTCTAATTCCGCCTGCTTTGTCTGCGTGAGTGTCTGCATTGATCTTCCAACTACCTGAATCACATTTATATCGCTTTCTTTTGTATTTTCCAGCGTTTGGTTATAATTTTTTACAAACGTACTCACTTTCTGATACAAGCCCGCCATGTCATATCCCTGTTTTTTTGTTCCGTCTGACTCCGTAATGGTTTTCTGTTGATATAACGTTTTGTCCTGAAGCGCTTCAGCTGCATTTTCCAGTTCTTTCGCATTACTTTTTGTTTCCGCTAAGGCTTTTGCAGATGCCGTCGTAGTTGAAGTATTTAATTGCTCTAAAAGCTTGTCTTTTTCGGTCCGATCCTTGTCCTGTGTTTTACTGGCTGATGTTTCATTTTCCGTCATTGTTTTGTAATAAGCGCGCATTAATTTTCCGTAAGAGCCGCTGCGAATCATGGCATAATCACTCAAAGAGCTGGGTAAATTCCCAAATAAATCGGTACTTGTCTGATTTTGTCCGCTTGAAAAGAATGAACTCATTAACGATATATTCATACTATTTCCTCCTTTCCCTATACAATGACATATCGCCTCTTTTCTATTATCGTCCGATTTTGATTATTTTTCATCGTGCATATTTACCATTTTTTTTATTTATTTATAGTTTTTTTTTCATTTTTTTACTTTTTAAATCAATTTTACTTTTTAACATTTGTGCATGGTGTATATTATTTTTTCTTTTTTTTATTTTCTATTGTCTATTTTACAAACTTTTAACTGTTTGTTCACATTTTATTCACAACTAATTGTTACTATATATTTGTTGCAAGAGCAGTAACAAGATCTCATGTTTTTTTGATAAAATTTTTTTCATAATTGCCTAGCGTCGGGAGATGCTGGGCACTCCTCATTTTTAAGGTATTTCTCATGCAAAAAGCAGCCGATTTTCTTCTCGACTGCTCTTTTTTATAGATTCTCGATTTGCCAATCAATAGGCTCTATTCCGTTCTCCTTTAAAAATGCATTCGTCTGACTAAAATGTTTACATCCAAAAAAGCCACGATACGCAGACAACGGACTCGGATGCGGCGCTTTTAAGATTAAATGATTCGCATTCGTCAGCATCACACTTTTTTCTTGTGCGGGTCTGCCCCACAACAAATACACGATTGGGCGCTCCTGCGCATTTACCGCTTCGATAATTGCATCCGTAAACCGTTCCCAGCCATGTCCGCGATGAGAATTTGCCTGATGTGCCCGTACCGTTAAAACCGTGTTTAGAAGCAACACCCCTTGATCTGCCCATTTTTTTAAATAACCATTATTGGGTATGTAACATCCCAGATCGTCGTGCAATTCCTGATAAATATTCTGTAAAGACGGTGGTATTTCTTTTTGGTCCGGTGGAACCGAAAAACTCAATCCATGCGCCTGATTGACATTATGATACGGATCCTGTCCTAAGATCACTACTTTCACTTTACTTAACGGTGTAAAATGAAACGCATTAAAAATATCGTCCGCCGGTGGGTAAATTACCTTTGTGTTATATTCCTGCACAACAAATTGATACAGTTCACGATAATACGGTTTTTTAAATTCTTCCGAAATTGCATCTAACCAGTCATTTGTAATCATTCCCATACTTTTCCCACTAACGTCTCACAGAGACACCTTTCTCAGCAAGATAATTTTTTAAATCCATAATCTCCAATTCTTTATAATGGAATAAGGATGCCGCAAGTGCCGCATCTGCCTTTCCTTCTGTCAGAGCGTCATAGAAATCTTCCTTTTTTCCAGCCCCACCTGATGCAATTACTGGAATCGATACATTCTCTGCGATCATTCTCGTCAACTCCAGATCATACCCATCCTTTGTACCATCACAATCCATACTTGTCAGCAAAATTTCTCCAGCACCATAGCGGTCTGCTTTCATTGCCCACTCTACCGCATCGATTCCCATATCAATGCGCCCACCATTTTTGTAAATATTCCAACCGGATCCGTCTTCGCGACGTCGTGCATCAATTGCTACCACAACGCATTGACTTCCAAACTTTTCTGCCGCTTCCCGAATCAGATCCGGGTTATCGATTGCTGCCGAATTGATTGAGATTTTATCTGCTCCCTCGCGGAGTAACACTTTAAAATCTTCTACGCTGCGGATTCCTCCTCCGACAGTAAACGGGATAAAGACTTTTTCTGCCACTTTTCGCACCATATCTACTACCGTTTTTCTGGCATCGGAGGATGCCGTAATATCCAAAAAAACCAACTCGTCTGCACCTGCCTGATCATATGCAGCTGCGATTTCAACCGGATCTCCGGCATCTTGCAGATTCACAAAATTCACACCTTTTACCACTCGTCCATCATTGACATCCAGACATGGAATAATTCTTTTCGTAAACATTCATCCATCCTCCTATAACTCTGTAAAATTCTTTAAAATCTGTAAGCCCACACGACTGCTTTTCTCCGGATGAAACTGACATGCAAACAAATTATTTTTTTCCACTGATGCATGAATCTGCGTGCTGTATTCTGTTGTTGCTTTTACAATGGATTCTTCTTCTGCTTGTAAATAATAAGAATGTACAAAATATACATATGTTTCTTTCGGCATGTTTTGAAACAAGCGCCCATTATTCTGAAATTCCAACGAATTCCAGCCAATATGTGGTATTTTCAATCCTTCCTTGTCTGGTATTCTTAAAATCCTGCCTTTTAGCAAACCTAATCCTTCTACTCCGGGACTTTCTTCGCTTTCTTCAAACAATAACTGCAATCCAAGGCAAATTCCAAGCATCGGCGTATCTTTTTCAACAACCTCACGAATCACTTGATCCAATTCATACTTTTTTAAATTTGCCATCGCATCTCCAAATGCACCCACGCCTGGTAAAATCACCTTGTCTGCTGCTAAAATTTCGCTTCTGTTTCTTGTAATGACGCTTTCTTCCCCTATGTAATCCAATGCCTTTTCTACACTTTTCAGATTTCCAGCGTCATAATCAATGATTGCTATCATAGTACCTCACATTTCTAGTCCGGCTGTCTCCATCCGGGCAACTCAGTCCCATCTTATAAGCCTAACTCTCTAATTATTTTTTTTACACTTCTCGTGTAATCTCTACGGTTCTCCAGAGCATATAGTTTTCTTGCTTTTTCTGCAGAAACATTAAACTGTTCGATCAGTTTCTGCTCCATTTCCCCTTCTAATTTATCATATTGTGCATCTATTGACAATGCCTTTGCTTCTTCATAATGCAAATCATAACGTCCGATTCCGCGAATCAGACAATCGAGCGCTCCCTCATAATCGCCAATGCTCATATAAGTATTATACCCATCATATTCTGATTGTAAATAGGATATCAGTGCTGATTTTTCGTACAGATCTTTATCCTTCTCTTTTACTTTTACACCGTTTAAAGCAGAATAAGCACTCATATAATTTTCATCATTCAATTTTTCTTTCGCCTGATTTAATTGGGCCGAATACCCAATTACCTGCGTTCCAAGTAAAATACATCCTCCAATCGAAAATGCCATAATAAATATTAAAATCACAGGCACTTTCGGCAACGGCGGTGTATGGTCTACTTCTTTTGGAGGTTTTGGTTTTTTCTCTTTCTTTGGTTTCGGCGGCTTTTGTTTCTTTTCTTTCTTTGGTTTTTCCTTTTTTGGCTTTTTCTCTTTCTGCTTTTTTTCTTTCTTTTTCTTCTTTTTGGCAGCTTTTCCTCCCATGGCCTCAAAAGCTGCTTTCTCTTCTTCCGTCATATCCTCCATGGGAATTTCTACCTTTTCTTCCTCTTCTTCCTCCTCTGGTCCAAAGAAAAATAATGCTAATTTTGCAAAAAGTCCTGGTTTCTTCTTTTTTCCTGATTCTTCCTGACTTTGTTCCACTCCCACGCCACTCGATAATTCATCCGGCAATTCCATTGGTTCTTGCGCCTCTTCCTCCACTTTTTCAGGCTTTTCTTCCTCTAAGCTAAAATCTTCTCCCAGTTCTCCCAAAAATTCACTCAGATCTTCCAATTCACTTTGTTCCTGATCCTTTTTCATATCCTGCAACATTTCATCCAAATTTTTGCTCTCATCCTTTTCTTCTTGATTTTCAAAAGTCTCTGGTTGCTTTAACGGTTCTTCTTCAATTACTGATTGTTCTGCTTTCTGGATTATATCTTCTAACTCTTCCGGTTCAAATTCTTCCAGTCCGAAATTATCTATTTTTTCCTCTGGTTCCAGTTCATCTAGTTCTATCGTTTTTTCCTCTGGTTCCAACTCATCCGATTCTATCGTTTCTTCTGATTCAGGTATTTCTTCTAATGTCAGATTCTCTTGCGTTTCTATAAACTCCTCCGGCAAAATAAACTCACCTTCCTCCGACATTTCCTGTGAATCTTCTATCTCTACATCATCCAGCTGATCCATTTCCGGTTCTGCTTTCTGCAATTCTTCTTCAAGCATGAATGATTGTTCTCTTTCTTCCGATTCCTCCAAAGTCGTCGTTTCATTCTCTTTTATCGCATCTGTCTGCTCTTTTGAAAGATTTACTAAATCCTCCAGCCCATTCAGATAGTCCGAATTTTTTTCTTCTAAAGGATTTATATCACCTGTCTGTGCGTTCAATTCTTGATTTAATTCCTCATCAAAAGAATTTAATAAATCTGCCTCACCGGCTGTTAATTCTTTTTCAAAATTATTTATAAAATCTTCATCCAATAGAAAATCTTCTATTTCACCTTCACCGGTATACGAAACCTCTCCATCTTCTGACACAGAATTTAAGAGTCTATCTAAATAATCTTCATTTTTACTCAAATCTGCACCCCCATTCAAAAGTCTTTCTTAACAGTTTGTAAGGGATGTGAAGTCCTCACATCCCTCCTTTTCTCAGTCAATTTCAATCACCGTATTCCTTCTGCCCACTACTTTTTATACGTATTCTTATCAATCAGATCATCAATTGCTTCAACCAGATGACCGATTTCCGGTTTTGTCAATTGTGCATCCGCTCCCAGCATTTCTCCCTTTCTTCTCATTTCATCATTCACTAATGAAGAGAAAATAATTAACGGTATATGCTTTAATTCATCATCATCCTTTACCAATTTTGTCAAACGATGGCCATCCATTTTTGGCATTTCAATATCTGTGATAATACAATGCACATTTTCATCAATTGTTTTTTCATCGCGGAATTTACACAACTTATTCCATGCCTCTTCACCATTTGCGTTTACATTTAAATTTGTATAGCCTGCTTTCTTCAAACTATCTGTGATCAACTTGCTTAAAAGAGGGGAATCCTCAGCAATTAAAATCGGAGAATCTGATCTATTCCTTTCCCCTAAAGCATCAATTTCAGAAACTTTTAATCCTGTTTCCGGACTAATATCTGTAATAATTTTTTCAAAATCGAGAATAACAACCAACTTGTCTGCAATTTTGATTACACCAGTAGAAACTCCCGTTGCTACGCCTTCTACTTCTGAATTAATAGTAGAATCTGGTTTTATGATATCTGCCCATGATACGCGATGAATTCCAATTACCTGGTCAACATGAAATGCTATGTTCAGCTTATTAAAGTTTGTAATAATAAACAAACCTTTTTCATCATTTGTCGGCAATCCCAAACATCTCTTTAAGTTAATCACGGTGATCATTACATCTCGTGGCATGAAAATCCCTTCTACACTTGGATGTGCATTTGGAATCGGGGTAATTGGCTGGTAAGATAAAATCTCACGAATTTTTGCCACATTGATGCCATAATGATTTTCCCCTAATGTAAACTCCAATACTTCTAATTCATTTGTACCGTTCTCCAATAGAATATTTGTATCCATATTCATTCTCCTCCCAGAGCAAAAACTATAATTACTAATATTATACCACAATATCATAAAATGTGTATACATTTTTAATATTTCTTTTTTATTAACTATTTTTCTATGTTTTTTTCTAACTAGTATCTCATTTTATCATATCTATATTTCTTCTTTATATTTTTCGGCAAAAATAGCAAAAAGACTTATATGAAAGTAAAAAATACTTCATATAAGTCTTTCTTTTTTTATACTATATACTAAAAACCACATACAGACACATGATTCATCCATTTTTCTGGTCAAGCCCTCGACCGATTAGTAACAGTCAGCTCCACACATTGCTGT
>JBJENW010000253.1:0-1781 GCA_051880395.1 Lachnospiraceae bacterium
AAATAATCTCTCGGAATCTTTAAGCCAGTAAATATGAGGCTTTCAGATTCCTTTTTTATTAAAATCCCCCACTTTTTTATCAAAAACACTTGACAAATCCATCGAAAAATGCGGCGCTTCGCGCCCTTATTTATAAGACATATTTTTCGATTGGAGGCGATTTTTTTGTTACCTGTTAACTGTGGCACTCATTCCGACTACCAAAACTTTGTTGTTAAAAATCTTCGCAAATATTATCCTGATCCAGACGCGATTCCTCGCTCTACATGGGATATCATTGAACGTTTTTGGTTATTGGATTTATCTTACACTGATGAACTCATGCGAGATAAATACTCTAAATTCGGTCCGGCTCCAAGAACTCCTTCCTGTATGCTGCGTTCTTATCTTTTATCCATTGATTTTAAGGTTACTTCCATAACCGACTGGGCTGCGCAATTGAAAATAAATCCTTTGTATGCTTTTCTCAGCGGATTTGAAGTTGGAAACACACCAGGAATTGGGACCTTTTATGATTTTTTTAATCGCTTATGGGATTCTGAAGATGATAATCTTTCTCCTTATATTCATCCCCTAAAAGCGAAAGTAAAGAAACCCAAGAGCAAAGGTACGAAAGCCGCATCTGTTGAAAAAGTAACCGTTGACCAATTGCTTACCCAGCTTGACAACACTACTTTTGTTCCTGAACGCCAGCCTTATCATTCCCTGCTTCAAATTTATAAAAAGCAGTTTCTTGATGTGTCTGTTTCTAAAGGGTTAATTCATACCGATTCCTTATCTCTCGCAGGCGACGGTACTCCTGTTGTTACCTCTCACAGAATGAGAAGCCGCCGTATTTGTGACTGTAGAGAAAAGGGTATTTCAGAATGCAGCTGTGACAGATACTTTTCTCAGCCGGACTGTGACATCGGATGGGATTCTTCCAGAGACTGCTGGTATCATGGATACGATTTATATATGCTGGTTGCATCCGATTCCGAAAGTGACCTTCCTGTCTTTCCTTTATTCAATCCTGCTTCCAAACATGATTCTCATGGATTTTTAGAAACATTTTTCAGAATGAAATCGTTTCTTCCGGATTTCAATGTTACAAAGCTGCTTTTAGATTCTGCCCATGATGCAATGCCTATTTATAAATACTGCAAACAACACAGCATCCAGCCTTTCATTGATTTGAATGAAAAACGTGGTATCAAAGTCAAATACAAAGATGACTTTACCATCGGAAAAGATGGCGTTCCTGTCTGCAAAGAAGGGCTCCGAATGAATCATGATGGTTCAGAACCTGCGAAACACAGAATAAAATACCGCTGTCCTCTCGCAAGCAGAAAATACGGCTGTTCCTGCGAACACCCATGCTCTGATTCAAAATACGGCAGAACAGTGCATCTTGCCATGAAAGACAATCCAAGATTGATTAACATACCACCTCGTGACAGTGCAGAATGGAAAACGGAATTTAATGCAAGAACCTCTGCGGAACGTTCCAACAAACGTGAGAAATTAGACTTCAAATTAGAAGACGGCAGACACCGATCTACTAAGATGTGGTACTGCCGCCTCTATCACATCATGATGCTTCAACATCTTGATGCATGGGATTTGCCCTATGAATCCGCCCTGAGAAAGTTGATTCTACAAACGGCATAATCCTATTTAGATTATACACTCTTTCTCGGCATAGCGACAATCGTTATGTCTATTTCTCATGTCTTTTTTTTCTTTTTCGGATAATATTCACTTTTCAATGTTCACTACCGGCTGAGCCGGATATAATCACT
>JBJENW010000254.1:0-50131 GCA_051880395.1 Lachnospiraceae bacterium
TCTGTCTGTCTGTCTGTCTGTCTGTCTGTCTGTCTGTCTGTCTGTCTGTCAAAATGCTCTTACCTGTCTCTGCAAATGTCAATAGCTGATCTCGATAAAATTCATATTGTTTTTGACGAACTTCGATTTCTGCTGGGAGACATATGTTTAAATTATTGCAAATCTTATCAAAATTATCCAGACACTCTACTACTTTTTTCTGTCTTTCTAATGAAGGAATGATTAAGTTCACTTTATTTAGAACCGACTGTGTAAGACTCGGTACTCCTCCAGCAGTATTTAGATTTTCAAGATGTTCTTTTTGTAATAAGTAATATAAATACTTTGGAATTACCTTCTCTTCATTAATTTCCGTATAAAAAACTGTATCCACATTCCAAAAAGGCTTTTCAACAAAGAACAAATTACTTAATGAGCCTTTTCGTGGAATTAAAACTGATGGTTTATCATAACAATACTCATTTACATGAGCAATAACTCCACCTGACCCATAGACAGAGTATTTTCCCTCTGAAAGATGTTTATAATCTTTACCATTTTTGATAGTAACAATATCAGAAAGCATTATTTTCTCTACGGCATCATCTTTTCTTCCTGTCAACAATGTATCTCTATAATATTCATACTGTTTTTTTCGAGCTGTAAACTCGGCTGTAAGCTCAGCTATAAGCTCGGCTATAAGTGACGTGAAAGAGTCCAGTATTCGAACTATTTCACGTTGTACCTCCAACGGAGGTACAGGGAGTCTTACACTTCGTATGTCATCATTGTATATTCTTGAAATCGTACCACCTGTAGAAACTTTCCAAGGTTTTGTTTCGTAAAAATAATATAAAAATTTATTTAGCACCTTTGATTCATCATGTTCTAACCACACAATATTAGAATCTTGAAAATATGCTGGTTCACCATCAAAAATTACCGTTCTTCCAATGGTTCCAGCCGCCGAAATCAATATGTCTCCTTTTTTAGGATAAGAATATGATTGTTTATACTTTTCAAACAATTCTTCTGAAATATACGCATTAGCAGTCCCACCAAAAGTTCCTATTTTATAAAATGGTACCCCACCTTCCGTATTTGTCTCCGCCTTCATTATTCTTTTACACATTGCAACTCTTCCAATATCTCCAAGAGTCACATACTCTACCCCATCCGGACACAATTCCTTAATCAATTCATCCAGCTTACTCATACATCCACCTCGATTTCTGCAATAATCTTATCAATCTCATCACGAAGTACCTGCTCCCTTGCCACGATTTCTTTAATCTCAGCATTCAGCTTTACAATATCAATCTTCTCCCTTGTATCCTCTGCTTCAACATAAGTTGATACAGAAAGATTGAACTCATTCTCTTCAATTTCATCATAGGATACCAGCTTTGAGAAATGAGCAACGTCCTCTCTCTTTGTGAATACGTCCACAATTTTTTTGATATTTTCTTCCGTCAATTTATTATTATTTGTCACCTTGATGCACTCATTTGTTGCGTCAATAAATAGGACTTTATTGTCCTGTTTTCCCTTTTTCAAAACCATAATACAGGTCGCAATGGAGGTACCAAAAAACAGATTCGGCGGCAACTGGATAATACAATCTACAAAGTTATTTTCTACCAGATATTTCCGAATCTTCTTTTCTGCTCCGCCCCGGTACATAATTCCCGGAAAACATACGATTGCAGCCGTTCCATTTGATGCCAGCCAGGAAAGACTATGCATAATAAATGCCATGTCTGCTTTGCTCTTTGGTGCAAGCACACCAGCCGGTGAAAATCTGGGATCATTGATTAGAAGAGGGTTAGAAGCCCCCTCCCATTTAATCGAATACGGTGGATTGGAGACGATCAGTTCAAACGGTTCATCGTCCCAATGCTGCGGATTCGTAAGTGTATCTTCACACGCAATATCAAATTTATCAAAACCGATGTCATGTAAGAACATATTGATACGGCAAAGGTTATAGGTTGTGATATTAATTTCCTGTCCGTAAAACCCGTTTAACACTGCCTCCTTGCCCAGCACTTTTTCCGCCTTCAGAAGAAGGGAACCAGAACCACATGCCGGGTCATATACCTTGTTAATGGTCTTTTTTCCAACCGTTCCAAGACGCGTAAGCAGCTCTGATACATCGGCCGGTGTAAAGAACTCCCCACCAGATTTACCTGCATTTGAAGCATACATTGTCATGAGATATTCATAAGCATCTCCAAAGGCATCGATATCATGATCTTTTACGGAACCGAGCTTCATATTCGCAACGCCATCGAGAAGCTTTGCAAGACGTTCATTTCTTTTTGCCACTGTAGCCCCAAGTTTGTTACTGTTTACATCAAAATCATCGAATAGTCCGGCAAAACTGCCTTCTGACTGACTTCCTTTTGCAGAATTCTCAATATGTTCAAATACCTGCTCCAGGAGTTCATTCAAATTATCTTTGACGTTTTTCTGCTTGCCGTCTCTATCTGTAAATACCGCTTTTTCATTCGTGCAATTATTACGAACATTGCAGAAAAGTTCACTCGGAAGGATAAAAAATCCCTTCTCTTCCACCAGCCCTTCCTTTGCTTCTATCGCCTCATCATCACTCATTTTCGCATAATCAAAATCAGCATTTCCTGCATCCATTTCCCCTTGATTTACATAGGCTGTAAGATTTTCTGATATATACCTGTAGAACATAGTACCAAGCACATAATTCTTGAAATCCCAGCCATCCACAGCACCTCGAAGTTCATCAGCTATCGCCCATATTGCACGATGCAATTCGTCCCTCTCTTGTTCTTTTTTATTATCCATTGCCATTTTTTCTTTCCTCCATATGTTTTTTTCTTGCCTTCGCTCTTGCCAATGTCGCTTTACTGATTCCTGTCAACTCTGTCACCTGCGAATAACTGTGATTCTCAAGTAATTCCAATGCATGTTCCAACTGTTTCTTTGTATATTTTCTAGGTCGTCCTTCATGGTAATTCGGATGCTTCCTTGCTATCGCTCTGCCCTCTTGCGTTCTCTCCACAATCATATCCCGCTCGAATTCTGCAAACGCAAACATGATCTGACAGATCAATTTGCCGGTAGGCGTATTGTCCATTTTTCCCATATTTAAGACATGGACACAGATTCCCCTATCCAGCATCTCTTGGACCATTTTTGAGCCCTCGGAAGCACTTCTGGCAATTCTGTCAAGTTTCGTTACCATCAATGTGTCCCCAGTTTCAAGTCTTGCCATCAGCTTATCAAATTCCGGTCTTTCTGTTGCTATGCCGTTAAATGCATCCTTATATATTTCCGATGCTCCTGCATCTCTTAATGCATTCTCCTGAGCTTCCAGACTGTTTCCGTCCTTTGCCTGTGTTTTTGTACTCACTCTTGCATATCCATAAATCATACGTAATCACCTCTTTTTCTCACAAAAAAAGGTCTCAAATATATCACTATTATGATACCATATTTTGAGACCACTATAAACCCTATTTCTTCTGCATTTTAAAATCGTTTCAAATCTTAAAAGTTATACTACCTTTATAGTTTGTACGTATATAACAACTACTCCTATTAAGTCAAGTCCAAACTTTTAAAGTAAGTATATTTTTTTGTTTAGTTTTTTCTTTTATCTGTTATAATAAGGTTAAATTACTTAGAAGGAGGATGATTTTATGACTTTTGATATCATGAAACCATTTGAAAATGATGTTATTTTAAAAGCATAATTAGTCAGACGCCTTCTGACCAATTTAAATTAACGACAAAATATAAAAAGTGTCACCACTGGTGACACTTTTTGAAAGGTGGCATGTTTTATGGAAAATGGAATTACTTTAGCAGGCAATCTGATAGAAATCATCAATAATTCAAGGCAAAAAGCTTTACGCAAAGTGAACGAAGAACTGATTCAAATGTACTGGAATATTGGTGAATATTTAAGTAAATTCAGTGAGTCTGCCGAATACGGCGATTCCTATATCGAAACAATTTCAAATGAAATACAGATTGCATTCCCCGGAATTAAGGGTTTTAACAAAAGAGGACTATACAGAATGAAACAATTCTATGAAACATATAAGAATAATCCAAATGTGTCACCACTGGTGACACAAATCAGTTGGACAAACCATTTACTCATTATGTCCGGTTGTAAATCTGATGAAGAACGTGAATTCTACATTCGCCTTTGTATCAAAGAGAACTATTCAAAACGTCAATTGGAACGCCAAATGGATAGTGGATATTATGAACGTTATATGCTTTCAACGGAAAAGACACTGCCAGAACCGGTGAAAAAATTGGGGGAGAATCCATTTCTTGATTCCTATGTTATGGAATTTCTTGATCTGCCTAATGAATTTCACGAAAATGATTTACGAAAGGCATTAATCAAAAATATGCGAGATTTTATTCTGGAGCTAGGAAAAGATTTCACCTACATTGACGAAGAATATAAAGTACAAGTCGGTGGCGATGATTTCAGAATTGATTTGCTCTTCTATCACAGAGGATTACGCTGTCTCGTAGCGATAGAACTTAAAATCGGCAAATTTAAACCAGAATATATTTCAAAACTGGATTTCTACCTTGAAGCACTCGATCGACAGGTAAAGAAAGACGATGAAAATCCAAGTGTCGGATTACTTCTTTGCGCATCCAAAAATGACGAGGTCGTAGAATACTCCATGAGTAGAACAATGTCACCTATGATGGTAGCTGAATATCAGTTACAGCTACCTAATAAAGATGTGTTACAGAAAAAATTGCAAGAGTTGGTTAATATTCCTGCAATTGAATAATACCTCAAAAAAGAAAGGCATTATACATGCCATCAATATACCAACTAGGTTTACCTATTCTTGGAAATTCAATCAAATTGGTCAGACAGTGTCTGACCAATTTAAACTTTCAAAATAATGTAGACATTTTATAGACGAAGAAAACGGGAAGCCTTATAAATCAAGGCTTCCCGCTATTTTAAAATTATTCAAACTCAATCGTAGCCGGTGGTTTCCCCGTACAATCATACAGCACGCGGTTAACCCCCTTAACCTCATTGACAATTCTCGACGTCACCTTCGCAAGAACCTCCCAAGGAATCTGCGCTGCCTCAGCGGTCATGAAGTCCGACGTATTCACCGCACGCAGTGCGATCGCATAATCATAGGTTCTCTCATCTCCCATGACACCAACAGAACGCATATTGGTGAGTGCTGCAAAATACTGTCCAAGATTCTTGTCCACACCTGCTTTTGCAATCTCCTCACGGTAAATGGCATCAGCTTCCTGCACGATTCTTACTTTTTCAGCCGTTACTTCTCCGATGATACGGATACCGAGTCCCGGACCTGGGAATGGCTGACGGTTTACAAGGTACTCCGGAATGCCAAGCTCGCGTCCGGCGTTTCGCACTTCATCTTTGAACAATAAGCGAAGCGGCTCAATGATCTCCTTGAAGTCCACGCAGTCCGGAAGTCCGCCGACGTTGTGATGGGATTTGATCACTGCAGATTTTCCGAGACCGGATTCGATAACATCCGGGTAAATGGTTCCCTGTACCAAAAAGTCTACGGCACCGATCTTCTTCGCTTCTTCCTCAAAGACACGAATGAATTCTTCACCGATAATTTTTCGTTTCTGCTCCGGCTCTGTCACACTGGCAAGTTTCTGATAGAAACGATCCTGTGCATTGACGCGAATAAAATTCAGATCGTATGGACCATCCGGGCCAAAGACTGCTTCTACCTCATCGCCTTCGTCTTTCCGCAATAAACCATGATCTACAAATACGCAGGTCAGCTGTTTTCCGATTGCTTTTGCCATCAAAACAGCTGCAACGGAGGAATCTACACCGCCGGACAAAGCGCATAACGCTTTTCCGTCTCCTACTTTTTCGCGAATCTGCTGAATCGTTGTCTCAACAAAGGAATCCATCTTCCAGTCACCTTTGCAGCCGCATACATTATAGACAAAGTTTGAAAGCATTTTCTTTCCTTCTACGGTATGCATAACTTCCGGATGAAACTGTGTCGCATACAATTTTTTCTCCGGGCATTCCATCGCTGCTACCGGACAAACCGGTGTCGTTGCTGTGACGGTAAATCCTTCCGGCGCTTTTTCAATATAATCGGTATGACTCATCCAGCAGATGGTTTTCTCAGACACATCAGAAAACAGAACACTCTTTTGATCTACTGTCACTTCTGTTTTTCCATATTCACTGACTGGTGCTGTTTTTACGCTTCCGTTCAGAATATAGGACATCAGCTGGGAACCATAACAGATTCCCAAAATCGGTATACCAAGTTCAAACAACTCTTTTGTGCAGCGTGGGGATTCTTCTGCATACACGCTGTTTGGTCCACCAGTCAAAATGATTCCCTTTGGATTCATTTCTTTTATTTTTTCCAGACTCATATTGTAAGGGTGTACTTCGCAATATACATGACATTCTCTGACTCTACGGGCAATCAGCTGATTATACTGTCCACCAAAATCGAGTACAATGACATTTTCTCTGTTCATTGGTTGTTTCCTCCTATACTTCCATTGCATTTTTCCACTTGTTTCATTATATAGCCCTTAAGAAGAAATAACAAGAGAAACTTTTGAAAAGAACCATTATCTGTCTCTATGTGGTCTTAAAACATTGCAGATTCGCCGCACTACAATCTCCGGTATGAACGGTTTTACAATATAATCACTTGCACCAAGACGCATACAGGCAATCTGCATCTGCTTGCTGTCATCTGCAGTGATCACGACAACCGGAATTTTTTTGATGCGCGCGTCTTTACTTCTATATTCCAAAAACGTTTTTCCGTCCATTTTCGGCATCCGCAAGTCTAAAAGGATCAGATCCACTCGATATTTTTCTTTCTCCAGACATTCTAGTGCCTGCGTTCCGTCCTCAGCCTGCAAGATCCGATAATCTGCTTCAAATATAGACTTCAGGTTCGCGCGGTTTGATTCTACATCATCAACGATAAGAATCGTCTGTTTTTCCGCTGTGGAAGCTGCGAGACTCTTTCTATAACGATGCAGTTCCAAGTTTGCCTTGCACTGTTCTGTGATATCTGTTAATGCGCCAAACAATATATGTTTTTTTCCAACCTTACTAATATATTTTACTTTCAGATTCACCCAGATTTCCCGACCGCCTGGCAAGATTCTGCGATGCTCGCATTCTTCCACAGTTTGGTTTTTGGCTACACACTCAAACAATCTGGAAACACGATGCCGATCTTCTTTCGCGATCATGCGCATGACATCTCCCCGAAATTCACTCAGATCCTGATAGCCGAGCATATCATAGTACGCCCGGTTTACACGAATGACTTCTGCATATCCATTCTCATACTCATACACACAAACTGCCTGCAGCATATTTTCAAAAATAATATCCATCTGTGAAGAGACATTCCAGAGGCTGTCTGTATCTTCCTCTTCTTTTTCCTTTTCCTGAAATGGCAATGAACTTGATACCAATACCTCATACTCCTCGATTGGCATCGGGCGGGCAAAGTAGTACCCTTGAACAAATTCGCATCCAATGCTCTGTAAAAATGCTACCTGTTCCGCAGTTTCTACTCCTTCTGCGATCACTGGCATATTCAGCCATTTTGCCATACGAACAACCGATGCCAGGATATTTTCGCTCCGCCCAGGCATATCGGATTTTCCCATAAAACGCATATCAATTTTCAGGATATCAACCGCAATATCCTTCAATACATTCAAGGACGAATATCCGCTTCCAAAATCATCCATTAATACGGAGAATCCTTTTTCCTGCAGTCTGCGCATATCCTTTTTGATCGACATCGGATTGCTGGTATAAGCACTCTCCGTTAATTCCAACTGGAATAACACCGGCGGAATCTGATATTTTTCCACCAGACCACAGATCTGATCCACTAATTTGGGATTATATAAACTGATCCTTGAAATATTAACAGAAATCGGATGCGGATTTCTTCCTTCATCCAGCCACTTTCGCAGTAATCGGCATGCATGTTCCCACACATAATAGTCAAGCTCCATGATAAAACCGTTTTTTTCGAAAATAGGTATAAAGTCTCCTGGAGAGACCAAGGTACCGTCCTCTTTTTTCCAGCGCACCAGAATCTCTCCGCCTTCAACGGTATGATTCATCAACTCATATTTCGGCTGAATGTATAAGATAAATTCTTCCTTTTCCATTGCCTGTTTCATGTTATTTACAATCTGCTGTTCCAGTAAAATCTCTTCCTGCAGTTCTTCTGTATAATATGCATAGTTTTTTATATAATTTCCCTTGCTAAGACTCGCCGCCAATTTCACGCGATCCAGCATCAATCTTACAGGAACACTTCTGTCTTCTATCACATAGACACCAAAATTTGTCATTGCGTGATAATTTTCTTTCATCCCGTCAATTCTCTGCTGCACATCCACAAACAATCGTTTCAGTTCTTCTTCCTCCCTATATGGCAGCAACGCCAAAAATACGTCGGCCTCTTCCCTGCCATATAATAGTCCAGGAATTTTTGTCTCATACAGCCGAAAGAGCTGCGCGAGATATTGCAGCATACGGTCGCCCTCTTCCGTACCGAATATCGCATTATAAGTCTGAAATTTACAGATATCAAAATGCAGCAATATGAACTTCTCATCAGGATTCTCCTGCATCCGATTTTCCATTTTTTCTATAAATGTTTCCCGTTTATAGAGTCCTGTCAATGGATCAAACTGCTGCAGATACTGCAATTCTTTCAACACTTTCAATTCACTTCGTTCGATCACATTTTTTAAACGAAACCGGAGAATCTTTTTATGAAACGGTTTTCGTACATAATCCCATGCCCCCCGTTCCAGGCATTGCAGCTCTTTTTCCAAATCTTCCTCTGAAGCAACGATCAACGGTATCTTTTTCATCGTCTTCGATTGACCGTACAGCTTCAGAAATTCCAGCCCATCCATCTCTGCCATCTCCAGATCCAAAATAATGGCTGAAAATTCTTTTGGTTGTTCTGCAATCAAAATCACCGCTTCTTTTCCATTTTCTGCTTCTGTAATTTCATATTCTTCCTGTAAGATTGCTTGCAGGCACTCCCGATTTTCTTTTTTATCATCTACAATCAATATTTTCGCTTTTTGTTCCATTTGCACCTTCCCTTTTATCTTTTTCATTTTATGGCACAAGCTTCTCTCTTCCCCCCAAAAGCCAGGAATATTCTACATCATTTATTTTCTCGGCTTTTTTTGCCCTTTTGATTACTATTTTTCAAAAAAAAATCCTCTCTGTACGATTAATTCAGAGAGGATTTCTTTTTTCTTCTATTTTTTACTTTCCATAATCATAGCAAACAGAATATACTGTCACACCTTCGTCCATTGCACTGACATGAACGCGGTCTAATTTTCCTGCGAAATCATCACTGCCAAATGCTTTTACACAATTGTCATATGAATAAACTGCATAATAATGACCATTTGCTTCTCCGGATTCACTGATGGAAACTTTTCCCCATTCAGATCCACCTGACCAGCTCTGTAACACCAAATCCAGTTTTTCTTTTGATCCACTGTATTCTACATAAAAATGTCCACCCGGTTGTACATTTCCTGCCGCGAAACTGCCACCATTGCGATCGGTGTCGACACTGACTGCCTGATTCCAATTATCTGCACTTGCTTCGCCCCAGAACAAAGATTCATAAGATGACTCACCCAGAGAATCATCCGCATTTCCTGTATCCTGGTTGCTTTCACTGCCATCCGAAATATCTGTATTTCCGGTATCCTCATTTTCTCCTGCACTGCTTCCAGATCCGGTTCCATATTCATAACACAGAGAATACACTTTCAGATATCCACCTGCTGCGCCAACATGAATACGGTCGAGTTTCCCTGCAAAATCATCTGTTCCAAACGCTGCCTTACAATTCTCATAAGAATATTTTGCATAATAGTGACCATTTATTTCTCCAGACTCGCTCATGGAAACTTTTGCCCAATCCGGACCGCCAGACCAGCTCTGAAGAATCAGCTCTAATCTGTCTTGCGTTCCGGTATATTCCACATAAAAATCTCCGCCCGGTTGTACATCACCCGCATTGAAACTTCCGCCACTGCGGCTTGTTCTTACCGTAACCGCCTGATCCCAGCTATTTGCCTCTGCCTCGCCCCAGAATAACGAGGTATAGGAATCGTTTGTAGAAGGATTCTCCGTGTTTCCAGAATCGCTTGTATTGCCGGAGTCTCCCGTTGTGCTTTCTCCCGTACTGCCGGAATTTTGGCCACTATAGACACTACAGATTTTTGAAGTTTCTTTGATTCCGTTACTTCCATAAATAAGAGTATTTCCCCAGGAAGTCAGACTGTTTCCGTCCCAGTCATTTGCAATATCCAAAAACTTCAGATCATCATTGTTTCCTTTCCAGGACCAGCCAAGATAGCCTGCACCTTTCTGCTGACAATAGCTCATGATCGTTGCTTCATCCACATCTCCGTTGGTGTGCTCTGCACCAAATTCTCCGATACAAAGTGGAACTCCGACTCCAAGTGCATTATCAATGTTTGCTTTTACAGTAGATGCATCTTTTCCCGCATATTCATACATATGAATGGAAAACATCGTATTTCCGTCCGGATCACCTTCACATACCGTCCGTCCATAATCTCGTATAGAATCCGGATACTGTCCCCATCCGGCACAATCTACCATGATCAAGTTTTTGATCCCTGCCTGACGAAGATTCCATACAGCATCTTTGTTTCCCTTTGCCCATGCGCTTCCGTCCCAGGTTCCAAACCACTCATTTGCAATATTTAAAATAACGTAGTTCTGATTTTCCTGTAGGACCGACTTGTTCTCAATCCAGTAATTAACTGCTGCATTCAGATCCTCTGTCTTATCACTTCCGGTTGCATCATGTACCTCTAAGATACAAACCAGCTTGTTTTCTTTACAGATATTTACAATGTCTTGTAATTCTGCTAAAGAAGTCTTACTGTATGTTACGCCGTCCGAAACAACCACACGAACCGTATTTGCTCCCAATCTGGCTGCTGCCTGAATCGACTGTTTTGTGTTTGACGGAAACCATGCATGTGCAATATTGATTCCGCGCATCACAAACGTGTTGCCATTCGCATCTTTAATCGATGTTCCACTGACATGAAATCCTGTTTCTGCCGCATTTACGCGTCCCGGTTTCATCACGTTTCCAAACAAACAAGCACTGACGACTGCCATACAAAGAATCAGACTTTGCAGGACTTTTTTGAGTTTTACTTTTTGCTCTTTCATAAAGTATCGTTCCTTTCTCTCAAGTCCTCCCCACATACCACATCTGAAAAATTTTTCTCAGATCTGTCTGATTTTATTATACGCGCCATTTTCATACTCTGCAAGAGTCAAAAATGGTACTTTTTCTTTATGATACATGGCATTTTCACAACATACAATGAAAAAAAAGGGTAGGAGAATCACATGAAACCTTACCAGAGCAAACATGCCTATATTGAAGAACGCGCAATGGAAGTCGCCAGTTTCATCATTGCCCAGAATGCAACGGTACGCCAGACCGCAAAAAAATTCGGCATCAGCAAAAGTACGGTACATAAAGATGTCACACAAAGGCTTTTACAGATCGACCCTGTGCTGGCAAAAGAAGCAAGAAAAGTGTTAGATGTTAATAAATCTGAACGTCATATTCGCGGCGGTCTTGCAACCAAAGAAAAATATCTGCATATGCATCAATAAGTTCAAAAAGAGAAAAGCGTATGACTTCTCTATCACACACTTTTCTCTTTTTGTGTCATTGCCTCAAATGTCCATGCGATCTGATTTCGCATATCCACCAAGTGTTCTAGCTCGTCCCGATCTACATGCATGCGCATCTGCGCTCCCGTCACTGCTTCTGTCAGCTGTTTTTCTAACGCATTTAAATAGTCCGTTGCCTCTTTGCGCATCTGAAGCATCATCTGATCCAAATATTTTTTTAAAAATTCATTGTATTCTTTTTTGATTTTTCCTTCTTTTTGTGTGCAGATCTGCTGCACCTTCCTGCTAAAAGATGCGATCAATTCCTGCATATTCTGTTTTGGATCCGTCAACTGTTTTGTCATTATCGGATCAATCGCAATCCCTGTCAGGCTGCTGTGTTTCATCTGATTTTCCATTTTCTTCTTTACCGCTTCAATACTTTCTACCACCGGCTTATAATGAATCATATGAAGTGCCCGTTCTGTCTTCTGTGCGATCATGGTAAAAAAGGAATTATCCATAATCTGAATCGTTTCCTGTCTGCATTTCATTTTTATTTCATACAACTCTCTTGCAAAAGAAAAAATTTCTTGTTCCAATTCCGTCACGTCTTTTTTCGTCTGATCCATGCACCATTGTTCTTCTTTTGCAATGCTTTTCTGTAGTTCTTCTTCCATCAAAAGCGGTGGTCCTTCTATCCACGCCTGTGTCAGATGAATCAGATTTTCCCGGATTTTTCGAATCATTATGTGATAATTCGCTTCAAAATTCATTACATACTTTACTACCTGGCGTTCCATCTTCTGCCTTTCTTGCAAAACCTGATTCTCAAGACGTGTTTTTGTACTATTGATTCGCGGCTGCAATAACTTTAATTTTTCCCGCATATCTTCCCCGTCCATCACTGCCACGATCAGTTTCGGTTCCAGATAATTTAACAACAGATTTCCCGCCACCCGATTCAATTGATTTTTCTGCAACGCATTGTGCTGTTCTTTATTTTGTCCCGCAAGTTCCTTTGCAATACTCTCACAAAGCTGCTTTTCCTCTATAGCCTGACATTCCACCGCAATCGCATACAGCATTTTGCATACTTTCCCTGCGTCATGCTTCTGCTGTTGTATCTGCTCTTTCTCCATCTCTCCCTACACCCCTTATTCCACGTTCTCTTACACTTATGTCTATTCTACCATTTTTCACTGCCAATGTTAATAGCCGATTTTCTTTTTTTCCTATCCTATGCGGACGTTTCCGGTATTTGGCGGGGGCACACAAGGGGAGAGGCTGCTGGCAGGAAAGTGGCTAGACAGAAATGAAGTCGAGTTCGGGTGGGAAAACTTGCGATGCTTGATTTTTCCTGTCTTCCGTAGGTCGGACAGTCTGCACGTATGTGTACGCCAGAGTAAGATTCAAAAACGGATTCTTTCTCTGGCGTACACATACGCACAGCCGGTCCGCCTTACGGCAAGACAGGAAAGGCATCGCAAGTTTCCCCACCCGAGCTCACTATCATTTCTGTCAAAGCCACTTCCCTGCCAGCAGCCCCGCCCCTTGTGTACCCCCGCCAAATACCGAAAACTGTGTATCGGAACCGATTGGTTGAGATATTTTTGGTCTACATTTTTGAAAAGTGGTGGGAAGTAATGTTGTGATTTGCTCAACAGTGTTTTATCCGTAATTGCTCTATAAAAGTAGAATAATTTCTGATCATATATTAATGAGTAAATATTCTATGGATATTTCTCCACAAATGCCTGACATACAACATATTTAAACCATAAAAATATCTACTTGAAGTGAAAATCATAGTAGAAATATGGCCGGGCAGATCACTACTTTACGGACTTCCATTTTTTTAAGTCTTGACGAAAAACGTCTCAACCAATCGGTTCCAATACACAGTTTCCGGCATTCGGCAGGGAGAGAAGACAGGGGGCGGCTGGTTCAAAAGTGGCTTTGGCAGAAATGATAGTGAGCTCGGATGGCTGGGATTGGGATGCCTTTGTTGTTTTTCGGTCGGCGGACTGGCTGTGCAAAATTGTACGTGCAAGAAAGAATCCGTTTTTGATTCTTACTTGCACGTACAATTTTGTGCAGACTGTCCGACATTCGAAAAACAGCAAAAATAAAGCATCCCAATTCCACCCGTCCGAACTCGACTTCATTTCTGCCTAGCCACTTTTGAACCAGCCGCCCCCTGTCTTCTCTCCCAGCCGAATGCCGGAAACGTCCGTGCAAGTAATCATCCCCCCGGTTGAGATATTTTTCCACAAATCAAAAATTGTCTGCTAATTGGTAATAGCGGTTTATGCATCCGCATATTTCTGCTTTTCTCGGCATCGCCATATCAGATAGGATTTTCCCGCCGCCAAGAAAGGCAAAGCCTTCTTTTTGTAATTTTTCCAGACATTTGTCTGCCATATTCGGTAAAGACAGATTTTGTGAAAACAATTCCCTCTCCATATAATCCAATAACCTGGCAATCGTCAAAAGCTGTTCTTCATCGGTGATCTGTTCAAGGTAACGAAGATCCACATTCTTTTTGTCAATAAAAAATCCATCTCTTCCCTGCAATTTAATCTTGCGTCTATCCTGTCCGTGTCCCCCGCGTCTGCCATGATCTGTTGCTGACCGTCTCTGCAACTGTTTTTTTGCCGTAAAACGATTGGTAAACTGCGGTTTTTGCCATACAGCCTCTTTCGGACAGTCCATCGGAAATTCCTGCGCCATCTTTTTTGCCTGCGCCGTAATTTCTTTCGGATAATAATTGTCCATCTGTATGATCGTATCAGCCACATAAAAAAAGGCTCCACAGCTGCCTGCAACTAGGATTGTAGAAATACCACTCTTTTCATAAAGGCTGCGCACCCGCCGGATAAACGGTATGATCGGTTCTTTTCCATCTGCCACTACACGCGCCATCAGCTCATCCCGGATCATAAAATTTGTTGCACTGGTATCTTCATCCATCAAAAGAACGGTTGCACCAGCTTCCATCGCCTCAACCACATTTGCAGCCTGGGATGTCGAACCACTGGCATCTGCAGTGATAAATTGTACGGTGTCTTTTTTATTTGGAAGGTTCTGAATAAACAGGCTGATATCCGTCTTATAGATACTTCTACCATCCTCTGCACGGATTTTTACTGCATCGGCATCTGTGATCACATATTCTCTTCCATCCCCGGCAATATGTGGATACACGCCTTTTTCCAATGCCTTTAATACGGTTGATTTTCCGTGATATCCACCACCTACTATCAACGTCACTCCTTTTTTTATTCCCATGCCTGTCATGCTGCCCTTGTGCGGCAATTGTAACGTCACACGCATAGACTCCGGAGATTGAAACGGCACTGCACCTATCATCGGTCGTTCCGATGTACCGCTCTCACGCGGCAAAATGGAACCGTCAGCCACAAATGCCACCAAATCCAGCTCCTTTAGTGCTACGCGAATCGCCTGCTGATCATCCGCTAAATCTATGACTTTCTGCAGTGTCTGCTGATTTAAATTTGCATAAATCCCCGCCTCTTTTACACAGCAAGGAAGCACATCGAACAGCATTCGTTTCAATTCCTGTGCACGAATCCGTCTGCCGTCCGCGGGAAATCCAGCCGCCAGATAAAAGCTGACATCTCCTGTTTTTGGATCCACATGAACTGCACTGCGCTCTAAGATTTCCTGTCCAAATCGACTGATCGCCAGAAGCCCGCTTTTTCCTGATCCGGAATATCCCTTTTTTGCATTCTGCTTTGCCAACGCTTTGGAAAAACCTCGCAAAAGCGCATCCTCTAATGCCACCCTGCGATATCTGTTTTCATAATATTCCGCCGGAAATCCTGCTTTTTTCCCTGAAATCTCTACATGGATTCTCGACGGTGATGCAAAAGGATCTCCCTGCACATGATCAATGAACAAAGTGTAAAAAGAAAAGTGATAATTTCCTGTCAATGCCTTATAAGCCGGATAACTTTTATGATCCATCTCTTCTAATTTTCGCTGTAAATTCTGCATAGTTTCCCTCTTTTCCAACGTGAAAGAAAACCCGAAAAACACAACCAAAATGCTATGATTTTCGGGTTTTCTGTTCCTGTGATTCTATGTATCAGTTAAACTTTTTATGCAAGTGCTGCTGTAATGATCGCCATGGAGTAAACTTCCGAAGCATTACATCCACGAGACAAGTCATTGATCGGTGCATTTAATCCTAATAAAATCGGACCGTATGCATCGAAGTTTCCAAGACGCTGTGCAATCTTATAGCCGATATTTCCTGCATTGATGTCTGGGAAGATAAAGGTATTTGCATGTCCTGCAACCTTAGAATCCGGGCATTTGGTACGTGCAACACGCGGTGCAACAGCAGCATCAAACTGCATCTCGCCTTCGATTGGAAGATCCGGATATCTTTCCTGTGCTTTCTTTGCTGCGTTTCGCATTTTATCTACATCATCGCCTTTTCCCGAACCGAATGTTGAATAGCTTAAAAATGCGATCTGTGGATCGATTCCAAAGATTTTTGCACATTCTGCTGTCTCTCCTGCGATTTCTACCAAATCATCTTCTGTTGGATGGATATTGATGGCACAGTCTCCCATCGCCATAACTTCATTTTCGCCGGTTGCTGCCGGACGTACTAAAATAAAGCAGGAAGATACGATGTTATTTCCAGGTTTTGTCTTAATCAGCTGTAATGCCGGACGAACGGTATCTGCAGTCGAATAAGTTGCTCCACCAAGTAATGCATCTGCAATTCCCATTTTTACAAGCATTGTTCCAAAATAATTGTTCTGGGAAAGGATTTCTTTTGCCTGTTCTGGTGTCACGCCTTTGCTCTTTCTTAATTCACAGAATAATTCTACCATCTCATCAAAACGATCAAAATGATCCGGATCTACAATCTCTGCACCGCGAATATTAAATCCGCTTTCTTCTGCTGCTGCCTGAATTTCATCCGGATTTCCTACTAAAATTGGGCGCAAAAAATTACTTGCAAGCAGACGCGAAGATGCCTCTAAGATACGCGGATCATTCCCCTCTGTAAACACGATCTTCTTTGGGTTTTTCTTTAAAATGTTGATTAACTGACCAAATCCAAACATACTATTTTTCTCCTATCTTCTATAGAATATCTTATTTGATACTTTACCGCCTTATATTTTATCTCCTTTTTATACAAAAAACAAGTGTTGTCCACTTGTTTTTTGCATCAAATTGAGTACATGACCCAAACTATTTTTTCATTTTTCCGTCATTTCCTGGAGTCAACCATTTTTTCAGTGTCTTATAGAGAATTTCTCTCTTTACCGGCTTTGACAGATGATCATCCATCCCTGCTTCTTTTGTACGCATCATATCCTCTACAAATGCATCTGCTGTCATCGCAATGATCGGAATGGTTTTTGCGTCCGGTCTACTTAAATTTCGGATATCTTTTGTCGCTTCCAGCCCGTCTTTTTCCGGCATTCGGACATCCATCAATATCACATCATAATAATCTTTCGGAGAATCATCAAACATCTTGACCACTTCATTGCCATTTTTTGCATGCGATACGATAATTCCAACCTTCTCTAATGTTTTTCGCGCCACTTCCATATTGATCATATTGTCTTCTGCAATTAAAAGCTTCTTTCCTGCCAGTTCTTCGTAAGTTTCTTCCTTCGGTTTCTCCTCCGGTTTCAGTGCCTGACGATACGGATACACGAATTTCACTGTAAAACAGGTTCCCTTATCCGGTTTACTATTTACCGTGATCGTACCTTTCATCGCATCTACGATTTTTTTCACGATAGCAAGACCAAGTCCTGTTCCCTGCACACTGTTGCTATATCGGTTTCTCTCCTGCTCAAACGGTTGGAACATTCTGGATAAAAATTCTTCACTCATACCACATCCGTTATCTCGTATCTGAATCGTCTCATGTACCATACCGGTCGACTCCTCTTTCTTTCGATCTAGTAGAAATTCTACCTTCCCGCCTTTTCCGGTAAATTTTACCGCGTTATTCAACAAATTCATCAAAATCTGCTGGTAACGCATTTTGTCCATATGATACTCATATTCCGCCAGTTCCTTAAAGTTGTTCGGATAACAGAAAATCACACCTTTTTTCTCTGCCAACGGCTGAATCTGATCAATGGTAGACTGAATCACATCTCCGCCTCTGACCCATTCTGGATTTAACTCCATTTTTCCACTTTCGATTCGACTGATATCCAAAATATCATTGATCAAACTGAGCAGATACTCTGCGGAGCTACTGATTTTTCCAAAGTATTCTTTGCAGACCGAAAGTTCTTTCTCCTCTGCCCCCAGATTCGACATTCCTGTAATCGCATTCATTGGTGTTCGAATCTCATGACTCATACGGGAAAGGAATTCACTTTTTGCCACACTTGCCTGATTTGCGGCTTCCAATGCTTCCTGCAGCCGTTTTTTCTGCTGTTGTTCTTTTTCATAAATTTCTGTTACATCCGAACGCACAAATACAATGGCTGCTTTTGATTCATCCAGATAAAAGATCCGGCTTTTTTTCCAGAGAATTTTTCCATCTTCGCCATACATCCGATACATGACAGAATCTGCACCACTATTCTTCAACTTTTCCTGAATCACCTGAATATCAAACTGCTGTCTGCAATACTCTCTGTCCTCCTCACAGATTTCCGTCTCAATCCATTCGTTCATCTGTTCTGTATAATAATACGGCTCCTCCACGGTCTCCTGATCCTCACGCACATTTTTCTTTTCATGACCGGTTTTGACATTTGTACTCATCCCGCTGTCCACTTCATAATAAGACATACAATCGATTTCCTCGTCCACCACGCAGCTTGTGACTAGTTGTCTCATTTTTTTCTTATGGATATGCTTTGTCGCAATAAATGCAACAATATCATTTGTCATTGGATGTGCGATCATATTTGCATAGACACCGACCCAGCGTATTTTGCCATCTGGAAGAACACGCCTATAATCTTCTTCCATATTTTTTTTGCCACTCGCGTACATCTCGCGCATATGTTCAATATTAAAATTTTTCTGTAAAATTTCCCGATCTTCTGGTACCACATGCTCTTTTAACTGATTTAACACCTCCTGCATTGTCATACCATCTTCAAATTTTATATTATTATAAGGTGCCTGCTCATGCTGCATTAAACGCCCGGTATTCACATTTACCTTTAATTCTTCAAGCTCATCTTTTTCCAATGCTGCCAAATGGGCGCTTTCCTCATGAAACCGGCGTTCCATATTTTTCTGCTCCGTAATGTCAGTTGCAATACCAATTGCTTTCTTCGGAACATCATCTTCGCACTTTGTGATCGTATGTGTGAAACGTTTCCAGACATCTTTCTTTGTTTCCGGATCTACCAGTTCCACATCAAGAACCACCTTTTCACAACCACCTTCAAGTTGTTCTAACATATCGCGAAATGCCCGCTGCTGATATGGATTCATGATTTTCAGATCAAACCAACCCTGCGGCATATTCGTAAGAACCTGTGGCACATGCAGCTGTTTTTGTGCTTCCTTTGAAAAAATCATCTCTTTTTTTTCTAAGTCCAGATCCCAGCTGATCATATCGCTGCTGTTGATCGCAACGATCAGATTTTCATTTTCCACCTTCAGTTGTTTCATTCTCTGGTGAACTTTAATATGCCAAAATCCCCAGCCTAAAACAAATAAAATCAGTGCCGCCATTGCTATTCCATGTGCAACACTGATCGCCATACCTGTGCTCAGTAAAAGTATCTGTGTCATCTTTCCTCTCCCTGCTAACTCAATTCTTTCTATCTACAATATAGTAATCCTTTCTACCCTTTTTTTCAAGCAAGAAAAAAGTTTTTCTGTTTTTTTCAATATAACATTCCTGTTCGCACCTTAAAAACCCCCTTGGCGTATGCCAAAGGGGCTTATAAAATTGCTATTTTGATTTTTTAGCATTCCGGTTCGATCAGACCGTATGTATTCGCTTTTCTCTTGTAGACAACATTTACTTCCTCAGTTTCTGCATTGCGGAATACAAAGAAATCATGTCCTAAGAGTTCCATCTGTACGCAGGCATCTTCTGGATACATCGGTTTCATACCGAAACGTTTGGTACGAATAATCTTAATTTCATCGTCATCATCAACATCTTTCTCGATAAACTCTTTCTTAAAGTTTGCTGCATTCTGCTGTTTCGCAACTAATTTATTCTTATATTTCTTGAGCTGTCTTTCGATAATCTCCTCTACCAGGTCGATGGATACATACATATCGTTGCTTACCTGCTCGGAACGAATGATGTTTCCTTTTACCGGAATCGTTACCTCGATTTTCTGCCGTTCCTTTTCCACACTTAACGTTACAAATACGTCTGTCTCGGGAGTGAAGTATTTCTCCAATTTTCCAAGCTTCTCTTCTACCGCTGCCCGTAAGCCGTCCGTAATTTCGATATTTCTTCCACTAATCGTGATGCGCATGATGCCCAACTCCTTTGCTTCTATATTTGATACAGACTTATATCATAGTCTTATTATACCATATTTTTGCAGTTAGGCAAGTAATTTTCGACAATTTTTCCAATTTTCGCACAACATAAAGCTATATTTTTGCAAAATGGAAATCTTTATTCAAACGGAATGACGGCACCTTTATACTTGTCGTTGATAAACTGTTTGATCTCGTCTGATTTCAAAACATCTACGAGCGCTTTCACGCCCGGATTTTCTTCGTTTCCCTCTTTTACCGCAATAATATTTACATAGGTTTTTGCTGCTTCGGAATCTGCTTTTTCGTAAGCGAGTGCATCTTTCGATACGGAAAATCCTGCATCCAAGGCATAGTTTCCGTTTAAGACTACAAATGCATTTTCCCCTGCCACACGTGCTACCTGTGCGGCTTCAAGTTCAACGATCTTCACATTTTTGGGATTTTCTGCGATATCCTGCACGGTCGCTTCAAGCCCTGCGCCATCTTTTAATTTTATGATACCGCTATCCTGTAATAATAAGAGCGCTCTTGCCTCGTTTGTAGTATCGTTTGGCACTGCGATGCTGTCGCCGTCTGCAAGATCGTCGAGCGATTTTTTCGTACCCGGATAAATGCCAAACGGTTCATAATGAATCTCTCCTACACTGACAAGATGGGTCCCTTTTTCTTTGTTATAGCTGTCTAAGTATGGCTGATGCTGGAAATAGTTTGCATCAAATTCACCGCTTTCTACGACTTCGTTTGGCTGTACATAATCGGAAAACTCGGTAACTTCCAGATCATAGCCTTTCGCTTCTAATGCTTTTTTTGCCTCCGCCAAAATCTCTGCGTGCGGCGTCGGGGAAGCTGCAATCTTGATGACCTGTGCCTCCTTCGGCTCTGTGCTGTCTGAAGTTTCCGCCGCGTCGCTGTCTTTTGCCTGTGTGGCGCTGCTTGTTGCTTCTGCCGGTTTATCTGTCGTTGTACTTGTCTGACTGCCACATCCTGTAAAAAGTCCTGTTGCCAAAATTCCTACACTTACCAATGATAAAATTTTTTTCTTCATACGAATCTCCTCTTTCTTTTTTATTTTCTTTTATCTAAGCGGGCAGCAATCCACATGCCCACCGACTGAAAAATCTGCACCAATACGATCAATAATATGACCGTTACGATCATAATTCCGGTCTGCCATCTATAATATCCATACCGAACAGCGATGTCTCCAAGCCCGCCGCCACCAACGGTTCCCGCCATCGCAGAATACCCTAAAATCGTACCGACGGCAATCGTCGCTCCCGTGATCAGAGAGGTTCTGGCTTCCACCAATAGTACACGGCAAATGATACGTGTGTTGCTGGCTCCCATTGCTTTCGCAGCCTCGATCACACCTTTGTCTACTTCTTTGATGGAAGACTCTACCATTCGCCCGATGAACGGAATCGCAGCCACAACAAGTGGAATGATCGTCGCCGTCGAACCGGTACTTTTTCCGATCAAAAACCGTGTAAACGGAATCAACAAAATCAATAAGATTAAAAACGGAATGCTTCGCACGATGTTTGCGATCACATCCAAAACTTTATACACCACCGCATTTGGCTTTAGTCCCTCTTTGTCTGTCACAGCAAGCAAAACTCCCATCGGAAGTCCAAACAGATACCCAAATGCGGTGGAAACCAGTGTCATATATATGGTTTCCCAGATACCCTGCACGATCATCTGCGTCAATTCAGGCGTCCACATCGGCTGTCACCTCCTCAATTTCTACCCCACAAGAGCGGATGTAGTCTTTCATCGCTTCTTTCTGTTGACTGTCTTTCTTAAACGAGAGTAGCATCTCGCCTTTTGCGATCCCGGAGACATTTTTTGTCGCCGCTTTTAATACATTCACCGGTTCCCCAAAGGTCAAAACCAGATTGGATATCACTGGTTCAAATGCAGAGTTTTCCGAGAAAATGATACGAATGACTTCTCCATGCTGAATCCGTTTTTCTGTTTTTAACAGTCTCTCATCTGTCTCGGAACCAGCATCCTTTGTCAAAAGTTCCTTTGCGGTCTCCGATTTCGGATGTGTAAATACCTCTTCCACGCTGCCTGTCTCTACTACTTCTCCTGCACGCATAATAGCCACATGGGAACAGACTTCCCGCACCACTGCCATCTGATGGGTGATAATTACAATTGTAATTCCAAATCTCTCATTAATCTCTTTTAGCAGTTGTAAAATGGATGATGTTGTCTGCGGATCCAATGCGCTCGTTGCCTCATCACAGAGCAGGATTTCCGGATCGGATGCCAGTGCCCGCGCAATCGCTACACGCTGTTTCTGTCCACCGGATAGCTGAGCCGGATAGGCTTTTGCTTTCTCTGAAAGTCCGACTAATTCCAACAATTCTTTTGCCCTTTTATGTGCAGTCGATTTCTTTTGCCCTTTTATATAAAGCGGAAAACAAATATTTTCCAGTACACTTTTCTGCATAAGTAGGTTAAACTGTTGAAAGATCATACCGATCTTTTCGCGCTGTTTGCGTAATTCCCGTTCGGAAAGTGTATCCAGCGATCTTCCTTTGATCTTTACGCTGCCCTCTGTCGGTTTTTCCAGAAAGTTCATACATCGTACCAGCGTACTTTTCCCGGCACCGGACATGCCGATGATTCCATAAATATCTCCTGCCTCAACGGAGAGACTTACCTGTTTCAGTGCCTCTACAGTCCCATCTTTTGTCTTAAATGTCTTCGACACTTTCTCTAGTTCAATCTCTGACACGCCTTCTCCTTTCCATTCCTTTTGCCGGAATTTTCCTTTTCATATTTTTTCTGTAGGAATACTATAAAATATTCTTCTAAAAATGTCAAGCTTTTTTTACTCCTTATATGAGCGTAAGTCTTGCGAACGTTACCTTATTGACCACCCGAAACATGATCGGCTCCACCACTCTTTGAAAAAGAGTGACGCGAAGAATATCTCAACCTTGGATTTCTGTGCGGACGTTTCCGAAATTCGACTGGATGGGCAAGGCGGGGCGGTTGTTCCCAGAAGGGCTAGACAGAAATGAAGTCGAGTTTGGGTGGGCAAATCTTCGATGCTTTATTTTTGCAGTTTTCCGAATGTCGTACAAACTGCACGCAGGTGTATGTGGGAGAAAGACTCAAAAGCAGACTCTTTCTCCCACATACACCTGCGCACAGTTTGTACGCCTCTCGGCAAAACAGCAAAGGCATCGAAGATTCACCCACCCAAGCTCACTAACATTTCTGTCAAAGCCCTTCTGGAAACAACCGCCCCGCCTTACCCATCCAGTCGAATTTCGGAAACTGTGTATTGGAAACGATAGGTTGGGATATTTTTCGCTTAGAAAAAGAAATTGCTGACTGAAACTTTTTTGGATGATGTAAAGATTTCCCATCTACAACAACTTTTACTCAAGAAAGATATGTATAATTGGTCCAAACATTGTTTTGAATATCCAAAAAAGTATAGGTTTCACTATTCTTTCCCTTAGCGAAAAATATCTCAACCTATCGTTTCCTAGTACACAGTTTCTGGCATCCGGCGGAAACGTCCGCATAGGAAACCCCTGCATTCTATGGTTGAATCACTTCTTTGATACGAGATAGTGCCTCCTCTACGATTGATCTTGGGCATGCCACATTGATTCGTTGGAAGCCTCTTCCGGCATCACCAAAGATTTTTCCACTGTCAAGCCATAATTTTGCTTCGTGGATGATCTTGTGTTCCAGTTCATCCACGCTCAGACCGGTATCTCTGAAATCAAGCCACATCAAATATGTTCCCTCCTGCTCAATGACTTTCACCCCCGGAATCTGCTCCTCTACATATTGTTTGGTAAAACTACGGTTTTCTCTCACATACTGAAGCATTGCCTTATACCACTCTTCCCCGTAACGATACGCTGCCTCACATGCCACAAGTCCCATTACATTCAACTGACTGTATCCACTTGCATCGACCTGTTTGCGAAACGCTTTTTTCAGTTTTGGGTTTGAAATAAAAATATTTGAAATCTGAAGGCCTGCCAGATTAAATGTCTTGCTCGGAGCTGTACAGGTAATTGTAAAGTCTTTGTACTCTTCTTTTACATTTGCAAATACTTGATGTTTTCCCTCAAATACAAAATCCGCATGAATCTCATCACTGACTACGATCACTTGATGCTTCTGGCAAATATCTCCAATACGCGTCAATTCCTCCTTCGTCCAGACCCTTCCAACCGGATTGTGCGGATTACATAGGAAAAACAGCTTGATCTTTTCCTCAACGATTTTCTTTTCAAAATCTTCATAATCCATGTGATACCGTTTGTCTTCTCCATAAATCAGCGTATTTGTCACAATCTTTCTTCCATTATCTTCGATTACTTCTGAAAACGGATAATAGACCGGCTGCTGAATGAGCACACTATCTCCCTTCTCTGTGAATGCTTTTACTGCCATTGCAAGTGCAAACACTACCCCTGGTGTTTTGATCAGCCACCGCTCACAAACCTCCCAGTCATGGTGCGCTTTCATCCAATTACTCAATGCCTCAAAGTAGTCTTGCTGTACTTCACTATATCCATAAATTCCATGCTCGACAACCTTATGTAAGGCTTCCTGCACATAAGAGGATGTTTTGAAATCCATATCTGCCACCCAAAGCGGCAGTACATCCTCTGGCATTCCTCTTCTGACCGCAAAATCATACTTCAGACAATTTGTATCTTTTCTATCTATGATGCTATCAAAATCCAAATTCTTTTCCATTAATTTTTCTCCTCCTGTATCTTATGAAATACTTCTTCTAATTCCTGAATCAAATCTCGTTCATCTTCAATTCCCACCGACAATCGAAGGACTTTGTCTGTAATTCCATTCTTTTCTAATATGTCCTTCGGCACATCCGCATGTGTCTGCGTTACCGGGTAAGTGATCAACGTTTCTACGCCACCGAGGCTTTCCGCAAACTGGATCAATCTGACTTTTTCCAAAATTGCCAGGGCAAACTCTTTACTCTCCACTTCAAAAGTCACCATAGCACCAAAACCACGCGCTTGTTTTTTCATGATCTCATGCCCCGGATGCGTCTCTAGTCCCGGATAGATCACTTTCGTCACGGCTTTTTGCTGTACCAGCCAGTCCGCAATTTTTTGCGCATTGGATGCTGCTCTTTCCATACGAACCGACAGCGTTTTGATTCCACGAAGCATCAGCCAGCTGTCAAACGGAGCCAGCCCGGAACCGGTTGTCTTAATATTAAACCGAAGTTTCTCGCTGATCTCTTCGCTTGCAGTCACCAAAAATCCGGCTAACACATCGTTGTGTCCGCCTAAATATTTTGTTCCGCTGTGAACCACCACATCTGCGCCTAATAGCAACGGATTCTGTAAATACGGAGATAAAAACGTATTATCCACGATCAACAACAGCTGATGCTCCTTTGCAATTTTACTCAATACTTCAATATCCGTCACATTCATCATCGGATTTGTTGGTGTTTCAATATAGATTGCCTTTGTATTTTCCTTGATATAAGGGATAACATCGTCCTGACTGCAATTTAAACGCGTAAAAGAAATTCCGTTTTTAGTGGAAATGCTGTCAAACAAACGGATCGTTCCTCCATACAGATCAGAGTCAACGATCAGATGATCCCCCGGCTCAAACAGATCCATCAATGCGGTGATCGCCGCCATTCCGGAACTGTAAGCCAGTGCATCCACTCCGCTTTCTAAAGATGCAACGATTTTTTCTAACTGTTCTCTGGTCGGATTCTGCAGACGGCTGTAATCATAACCGGTACTTTTTCCCACACCTTCATGTACAAATGTCGCCGTCTGATAAATCGGAAAACTGAGAGAACCATAGTGCTGACAGCCTTCTTGTTTTTCGTCTAAATGTATACATTTTGTTGAAATACTTCTATCCATTTTTCCCTCCTACATTCTGTTTCTCGAATCTCCTCTCTCTCATTTTATTTTAACATCCATTTTCTTTTTTCGATACTTCCAAAAAAATACCGGTTGTTATAGTTTCTTTCTATAACCCGTCTTTCAGTACTTTGGTGACCTCTTCCAAATACTTTTTCCCAATCTGGCTTAACGTGGCTCCTTTTCTGACCAAATAGCCGATCGTCATCTTTTCGTCCGATTTTAACTTCACCGCACAATACTCGCTTCCGTTTAATTCATTGCAGATCACACCGCAGCAAAGGGTATATCCATTTAACTCGACCATAAGGTTTAAAAGTGTTGCCCGGTCATCTGCTTTGATCAATTGTTTGTATTGGTAGGTACTTAGCACCTCCTCCGCGAAATAAAAGGAATTATGCTCCCCCTGTTCAAAAGACAGGCACGGATAATCTCTCAAATCCTCCAATGTAATCTCCTCTTTTTTCGCCAAAGGATGCTCTTTCCACATATAGGCATAAATCTCACATTCCATAAGTGCATGAAATTCCAATCCACTCTCTCGAAATAACTTCGTTAAAATTTTTTTGTTAAAAGCATTTATGTATAAAATTCCAATCTCACTTTTATAATTTTTCACATCTTCTATGACTTCATGTGTCTTCGTTTCATGAACCGCAAATTCATATTCCTCCATTCCAAACTGCCGCACCATCTCTGCGAATGCTTTCACTGCAAATGTATAGTGCTGCGTCGATACACTGAACTTCTTTTTCACCCCTTTTTTCGCAATATATTTTGATTCCAGCAATTCATACTGTTCTACCACCTGTCTCGCATAACCGATAAATTCTTCGCCCTCCGGTGTCACCTGTGTCCCCGTCTGTGATCTTCGAAAGATTTCCATACCAATTTCTTTTTCCAGAGCATGAATTGCGGAAGAAAGACTCGGCTGTGATATAAATAATTTTTTGGCCGCTTCATTTAAGGAATGCTCTCCTGCCACTGCAATCGCATATTTTAATTGTATCAGCGTCACTATGTTTCCCTCCTTTTCGACCTTTTTCCGTTTTTTCCGATATGATTACTATACTTTCTAATTTCTTTTTTGTCAACCACAATTTTATATCATAGGAAAACTTCTGGATTTTTGCGCAAAATGTTCTCTCGGAGTCTCTTTGTGCCGATTTTGTGAGATGATTTTTTGTCAGATGTGCACAAATTTATGAGGCGTACGTGGAGCGTACGTTGATTAAATTTGTGTGCATCTGGCGGGAAATCAGCCACAAAAACGAGCGCAAGGGAGATTCCGAGAGAACATTAAAATAAAAAGGCGGTAACTGTTTTCTTTTCACAATTACCACCTTTTCTATACTATATTCTCTCGGAGTCTCTTTGTGCCTGCAATAGATCACCGAATTTATTTTCCTTCATAAGTCACAACGGACGCCACATCATAACCTTGTAGACATTCTCTTCCGTTTAACCCGGCAAGCTCGATTAAAAATAGAATCTTTGTCACTTCTCCGCCAAGCTGTTCTACCAATTTTACGCAAGCCTCTATCGTACCACCTGTTGCGATCAGGTCATCTACTAAAATCACTTTCTGCCCTGGTTTAATGGCATCTTTGTGTATTTCAATCGTCGCACTGCCGTATTCGAGATCGTAATCTGCCGAAATGGTTTCCATCGGCAGTTTTCCTTTTTTTCGGATCGGGACAAAACTTTTTCCCAAAGTGTAGGCGATCGGCATACCGAAAATAAATCCACGTGATTCGGTTGCTGCCACCACGTCAAACTCCACACCGTCTAACAGCTTGATCATAGAATCAATGGCTAATTTCAATCCCTCACTGTCCTGTAATACGCTTGTAATATCACGGAAAATAATTCCTTTTTCCGGAAAATCCGGAATACTTCTGATGTAATCTTCTACTGTTTTCATACCCTGCTTCCTTTCTATGTTGACACGTTCAATATCTACGCCCCATTATAAAATGCTCTTTCAAGAATTACAACCCTTTTTTTACATTGACTTTACATCTATTTACTTTTATACTTTATAGTAAATAATAAAATTTCGCATCTATTGCGTAGACAACAAGGAGGAATTCTTATGAAAAAAAGACAAAAATTTCTTTCCGTTCTACTGACTGCTGCTCTGACAGTCACTCTTACCGCCTGTGGTTCTGCAGGTACGGAAAGTACTGCTAACACCGCCACAAGTGAAACAACGACCGATTCTGAAAAAGTTTACAAAATCGGCATCTGCCAGCTTCTAGAGCATCCGGCACTTGACGCTGCCACCGAAGGATTCAAAGAAGCTTTGACAGACAAATTAGGAGAAGACCATGTACAATTCGATCTTCAAAATGCACAGGGCGAAACCGTGAACTGTTCCACGATCGCATCCGGATTCGTTTCCGATAATGTAGACCTGATCATGGCAAATGCCACCGGAGCCCTTCAGGCTTCTGCCGCTGCAACCTCTGAAATTCCGATTGTTGCAACTTCTGTTACCGACTATGCAACCGCATTAGACATTGATGACTGGAAAGGTTCTACCGGCACAAATGTCACCGGAACTTCCGATCTTGCACCATTGGATAAACAGGCGGAAATGATTCAAGAGCTTGTACCGGATGTCAAACAGGTCGGTATTTTATACTGCTCCGCAGAACCAAATTCCCACTATCAGGCCGAAGCGATCGGAAAATACTTAGACGAAGCCGGTATCAAACATAAAGACTACACAGCCGCCGATTCCAACGAAGTACAGTCAGCTGTCACCTCTGCTATCGCCGACTGCAATTGTTTGTATGTACCAACCGACAACACCATGGCCTCTAATACCGAGATCATCCGAAATGTCGCTGTTCCTGCAGGCGTTCCAATGATCGCAGGCGAGGAAGGTATCTGTCAGGGTGGTCTTGCGACGCTGTCGATCAGTTACCATGACATCGGTTATTCTGCTGGTGAAATGGCTTATGAGATTTTAGTAAACGGAAAAGATCCGGGCTCTATGGATATCCAGTTTGCCAAAGAGACAACAAAAGAATATAACGCCGATGTCGCAAAAGAACTCGGCATTCAGATTCCGGACGATTATAAAAAACTGGAAACGGAATAAACATTTTTTTGGGGGGGTTATGATATGTTAGACATTGTATCGCTGTTTCGGTCCATGCCGGGTGCCGTTGCCCAAGGATTGATTCTTGGCATTATGGCAATCGGTGTGTACCTGACATACAAAATCTTAAATTTTGCCGACCTGACTGTCGATGGCTCTCTTGCTACCGGCGGCGCAGTCGCAGTCATGCTGATCATCAACGGCTATTCTCCAGCAGTTGCCGTCATCGGAGCCGCAGCTGCCGGAGTCCTTGCCGGACTTATCACCGGTCTGTTACATACTGCTTTAGGAATCCCGGATATTCTTGCTGGTATTTTAACGCAGATCGCACTGTATTCCATCAATATGAATATTATGCTGCAACGTTCCAATCAGGCAGTCAGCGTGGATAAATATTCCCTTTTGGTATCGCTGCGCTACATTCCGCAATCGATTTTGACTGCCGCCATATTTCTGCTTGTCATCGTTGCCCTTCTCTATTGGTTCTTCGGTACTGAACAGGGCTTTACGATCCGCGCTACCGGTTGTAACCCGTCGATGTCCCGTGCACAGGGCATTCACACAAATGCCGCAAAAGTCATCGCACTTGCACTTTCAAACGGTCTGGTCGGACTTGCCGGTGGACTTTACGCACAATATCAGGGCAGTGCAGACGTCAATATGGGCCGCGGCACCATCGTTATCGGACTTGCCGCTGTCATCATCGGAGAAGTACTGGGTGAAGCGATTTTTCGAAAACATTTGAATTTTATCGCCAGATTACTCTTCGTTGTCATTGGTACCATTATTTACTGGGTTGTCATCACCATCGTCCTGTGGCTCGGTCTGCCATCCATTGACACGAAACTGTTTTCCGCTATCATCGTGGCAATCTTCCTTGCGATTCCATATCTCAAAGGAAAAGCAAAAACTTCATTTAAAGCAGCTGCAAAACAAGCTGCAAAGGAAGGAGGTCGCCAGTAATGCTTCAGCTTACAAATATTTCGAAAACATTTTATAAAGGAACGATCAACGAAAAACATGCTTTAAACGGTGTCTCTCTTACCTTAAATGACGGAGATTTCTGTACCATCATCGGTGGAAACGGTGCCGGAAAGTCCACCATGTTAAATGCCATTGCGGGTGTCTGGCCCATTGATTCCGGCTCCATTGTCATTGACGGAAAAGATGTCACCGGTCTTGCGGAGTACA
The DNA here is from genome assembly GCA_051880395.1 of Lachnospiraceae bacterium. GTDB lineage: Bacteria > Bacillota > Clostridia > Lachnospirales > Lachnospiraceae > JBJENW01. The sequence goes on from JBJENW010000254.1 coordinate 30,434, forward strand.
AAAGAGCTCCATTTCTTGGACGCGTCTTTCAAGATCCGATGACTGGTACCGCTGCCACGATGGAAATTCAGGAAAATCTGGCCTTAGCTGCCCGCCGAGGAAAAAAACGCGGTCTTCGTTGGGGTATCACAAAAGCCGAGCGTCAGAAATATCATGAATTGTTAAAAGAATTGGATCTGGGATTAGAGGATCGGATGACAGCAAAAGTCGGATTGCTCTCCGGCGGTCAGCGTCAGGCACTGACACTTTTAATGGCAACGCTGCAACAACCACAAGTTCTGCTATTAGATGAGCACACAGCGGCACTCGACCCGAAAACCGCTGCGAAGGTCCTGGCTCTTTCTGATAAGATCATTGCAGAAAATCATCTGACAGCCCTCATGGTCACCCACAATATGAAAGATGCCATCACACACGGCAATCGTCTGATCATGATGAATGAAGGAAAGATTATTCTCGATATCGCAGGGGAAGAAAAGAAAAAGCTGACAGTAGAAGATCTGCTGCAAAAATTCGAGGCCATCAGCGGAGAAACGTTTGCCAGCGATAAGGCTTTACTTTCTTAAAATAAAAAAATCAGTCACTTTTGTAGTGGCTGATTTTTTTATTAGTATGAGATGATCTCGTATCCGGTTTCTGTAACAAGAAGCTGAACCTCCCACTGAGCAGACGGTTTGTGGTCCTGTGTATACACCGTCCATCCATTGGAATCATCCATAACGATATCCGGTTTTCCCATATTAACCATCGGTTCGATCGTAAAGATCATTCCCGGAACCATCACCATTTCCTGCCCCCGTTTCGTGGTAAATCCAACCCACGGATCCTCATGAAACTGCAGCCCGATTCCATGACCGCCAATTTCACGCACAACGGAATACCCGTTTTCTTTTGCATAATCATTGATTGCCTGACCGACATCTCCGAGAAATCCCCACGGCTTCACTTCTTTTAAGCCAACTTCGATACACTCTTTTGTCACTCGGACCAGTCTTTCTTTTTCCGGACTCACTTTACCGATACAGAACATACGGGACGAATCCGAGAAGAATCCGTTCAAAATCGTGGAAACATCCACATTTACAATATCGCCCTCTTTTAAAACAACATCCTCACTCGGGATTCCATGACATACCTGATCGTTGACCGATGTGCAGACACTTTTCGGATATCCTTCATAATTAAGAGGCGCCGGTATTCCACCCATCTCTGCTGTCTTTTCGCTGACCATCCGGTCGATTTCTTCAGTCGTCATGCCCGCATGGATATTCTCTGCGATGTAATCCAACACAGCGATATTTATTTTTGCACTCTCTTTGATTTTTTCAATCTGATGCGGACGCTTGATGATTTCATGTGTCGGCACTTCATGCCCCTGCTCTCTCAGCCGTTCTAATTTTTCATCAAAATTTTCATGACAGGTTTTATACTTTCTTCCGCTTCCACACCAGCACGGATCATTTCTTCCTAACTTCATATTTGTTTTCCTTCTTTTCCTTTTTCTCATTTTGACTTTTCGACATGCTGCAATGTCACATTTCCAAAATCCAGGCGTTTCCAGATTCTTTTATTCACAGTTACGGTATGATCATTTCGAATCGCTTTATAAGCATCACCTTCAAACCCGTACTCTTTCACATCCCTGCCGTTTTTTTCGGCCAGATACTGCTGGTATTTTTCGGCCAGTGCAATCTTTTCTACTGTTATCTGTGCTTCTTCTTTCGAGATCAAAATTCGCTTCTGTTGTTCTTCCAAAAGCCCATTCCAAAATTCTTCTGTTTTATCTTCGGCTGTCTTTTTTTCTTTCTCATCCAGTGTCATCTGCTCTTTTTTCGCAAGTGATGATAAAATTTCATCATGTACCGCCATATCCATCGCCGACTGCTGGGCTACTTTTTTGATAAATACACCATTCGTATGTAAATTCCAGTATTCATTTGTATCCTTAGAGTTATAAAGAATCGCCTGTTGCTCTACCGTTCCCTCCTCGTATGCGATATAAAACGCAAGATCATGCAAAGTGAGATCTTTTTGATCCACCGTAACCGCCGTAGACTCAAATTCCTTCTCATAGTCTATGATTCCACGCGGCATACGAAACCAGTACCCCAAAAACAAGACGAGCAGCAAGATGAAAATACTGATCATTGTAAAAAAACGCCTTCTCCCTTTCTTCATCTTCCCCTCCTGATTTTTCTATTTACACAGATCTGCAACCACCTGATTGATAACTTTTCCGTCTGCTTTTCCTTTTAACTCTGCCATAACCGTTTTCATGATCTGTCCTTTATTTTTTGTTGCGATCACATCTGCAAATTTTGTTGTCAAGATTTCTTTTACTTCTTCTGCAGAAAGCAGTTTTGGTGCATATTCTTGGAAAATATCATATCGTGCCTGATATTCCTCTTTCAAGTCTGTTCGATCAGCCGGGCAGGCATCAATCTGCTCTTTAACCGTTTTCATCTCTTTTAATATTACACGATCTACTAAATCTTCTTTAATATCATCTCTGTGCCCTTCATCGATCGCTACCTTTTTGATCGCAGAAACCAGCGTAGAAATGGCATCCTTGCGCACTTTATCTCTTGCCTTCATTGCTGCGATCATATCTTTTTGTAATGTTTCCATCTGCATAATTCTATATCCTCCTTAAATTGAAATAGGGACTGCCCATAGCAGTCCCATTATAGCATTTTCTATATAAAAATACAAACTTTGATTACAGAACACGTCTCACTGCCAGGATCGTACGATAAGTCGCACTTCCGGTTGTGATGCCGTCTGCCTTAGACTTAGCATGAACAATCTGACCATTTCCCATGTAAATCGCCACATGTCCGCTATAACAGATCAAATCCCCCGGCTGGGCATTGGCATATCCTACCTCCTGTCCGCAGCTTCGAAGTGCCGCAGAACTGTGTGGCAGACCAATACCAAAATTTGCATACACACTCATGACAAAGCCTGAACAGTCCGCTCCGTTTGTCAGGCTGGTACCACCCCATACATATGGATTCCCAATAAACTGGCAGGCGTAATTAACCACATCCTGTCCACTGACTCCGGTCGTATAAGACGGATTCGCATTTGAAGAGATACTGACATTCGATGTTCCTCCCCCTGTGGTCGCAGCAGCAGCTGCTGCTGCCGCCCGCTGTGCCTCTGCTGCCTGACGGGCTGCTGCCTCCGCTGCCTGACGAGCTGCTGCCTCTGCTGCCGCCCTGCGTGCTTCTTCCTCCCGCGCGATTCGTTCCTCTTCTTGTTTGATCACACCGTTTTGTTCTTCGATTGTCTGTTTATATTCAGATGCTAATGCCTGCGCCTGCTGCAGAGTCTCATCAAAATCGTTCATCTGTCCCTGTTTTTCTTCTTTCATAGACTCTAACTGCTGTTCCTGCTTCTCATATTCGCTCTGCATCTCTTCTAATTCTGTCTTTTCTGATTCCACTTTTTTCTTAAGTGTTTTTACCTTTTTCACGGAATCCTGATAACTCTGCAGTTGTTTTCGGTCAAAAGAATATACGCTGCTCACATAATCGACACGATTCAACATATCTGCCATGCTCTCTGAACCGAGAAGCGCGTTTAACATAGACTGATCCTGGTTTTCATACATATAACGGATGCGTTTTTTCATTGCATTGTACTGCGTCTTTTCATCTTTCTTCGCATCGGAAAGCTCGCCGTTCACTTTTTTTAACTGCGTTTCTTTATTGCTAAGCTCATCCTTTAAAACATCCATATTTACCAGTAAATCCACCAGCTGTCCACCTAATGCGTCCATTTCTTTTTGCAGCTCTGCCTGTTTCTGTTCGATTTCTGTCATATTCTTCTTGACGGTTTTCAGCTCACTCTCTGCCTCCGCTTTTTTATTTTTGGCATCGGAAAGCGTAGATGCTGACGCACTCTGATAACTTCCAAGTCCAATCGCTGCAACCAATCCCGCTGCCAGCAGGCGTCTCCCCATACAGCTTATGTATCTGTGATGTTTCATCATAATTCGTTCCTTCCTGTTTTTACTTGCAGTAACCGCCACGCATTCCCTCAATCTGCGTTTGTGCTACCACATTCATTTTTCGTTCTCTTTATTATACCATCCTCACAAAGGTATTTCAACCCATGCGCTATCTTTTCTCCTGTAAGATAAAGGGGGGTTTTCCAGTATTTACAAGGTTTTTACGATCAAGAGTTTTTCCCCTCCGGACAATGTCTGTTCACTCAGCTGATTTTGTTCCATCAGTTTTTCCACCGTTGTATGCTTTTCTTTCGCAATTTTCCACAAATCCTCACCAGATTTTGCCACATATCCCACAATTCCTGGTATCCGCTGTAGTTCTTCTAAATCCGCCTCCTGTTTTTCAGCCTCCTTTAAGACCGTCATATGTTGCGGCTGACTGACTAATAGCTCAAGATTTATCACGGCGCGCACTTCTACCTGGTTTTTCTCCATCAAGACGGTGTTTAACTGTTCCAAACTATCCTCGATCTCTATACAGCAATCCGGCTGGATTCCCGGTGCCTCCAGTTTCTGATGAAACGTCAGGATCCCTTTCTGTACCCCGATCGGTGACTGCAAATCCCCTGTAAAGTAGAGCAGGCGCACATGAACCAGACCTTCCACATAGACACTGTCCTCCATATATTCCTGTTTTTCAATCTCCACTTCCCCCTCGCAGCAGCAGATTTGATGCACTTCCTGAGGCTCCTGCAAATGCATCCGTTCCGTTGCTTTCGTCTTTGCATAATTCTTTACCAGAATCCGCTGTAAAACCACCGGCTCATATGTTGGTACGGTCTTACAGTTCAATCCATATAAATCTGCGACATAAGATTCCTGTGTGATCTCATAAGAACGAATGGCTGCATCCAAAATAACGTCCAAAGAGAAGTTTCTCTGTTCTCCATCTGCATCATTTTTCAGATCCAGACTCGCTTCTTTCTGTCGCAGCTGCACAGTCACTGTACCAGAATCCACTTTTCCTGCACACTCCACTTCTCCTTTTACAGGCACTGCCGCCTCAAACCACTCCACTTCCCCTTCTTCCGCTGCATATAATACAAATAAAAGGACCTCTCCACTGATTTCTACAGCCCCTTCTTTTCGCAATTTTTCCACATGATGAAGCTGGATAGATTTCCAGAGAATCTCCTGCACATTCGGCTTCTTTTCTGGAAGAGCCATGTCCTGATGAAATCTGCAGGTGTCAAATCTTGCTTCTTTCAGCTGCGCAGTCTCTATTTTCTGCGTTTTTACCTCAATGCGCTCGTTTTCCTCACGCGATACTTCATAGCACAGCGTTGCCGACTGTGTCACCGGATGTAGGACCGTCACCGTCAACAGTGCGCGGATTCCCAGCTTTCTGGAATGGATCATTGTGATATTCAGCTCTTCTGTGCGCCATTGCAGATGCACCTGCTCATTTTCCGTGATTCCATCCATGCTGAGATTTTCCTGAAACGGAATCTCTCCTTTCAACGATTTCAACTGCCCGTTTTCCGCCTCATACAGCACATTATACACCAATCGTCCCCGAAGAAATACATGATCACTCGTCACTTTTACTTCATCGGTAAAGATTTCTCCCTTCCCCACGACCACTTTTCGCATATCCGGCCGGTTATCCGGCACATTTCGGTCTGTGTCAAGTGCAATCTGACTTACAGCCCGTCCGGTTTCACCTGTCATCGGTATTTGTTTCCGCTTTAATTCCATAAAAAATGCTCCTATTCTACTAATATTTCGTTACTGAAATACATATGTAAAATAAGAGCACTTTATGATAAAAACTTTTGTCAAAGCCGTCTTTGCTCTGACACGACTAGATTACGAAAGAAAATGAAAATCTTTTTTCTGCTTCCTCTTAGCACAATTTCATTCTGATATCCCTTGTAATTATATCCGTATAGCTGAAGGATAATAACTGTGGTGGATTATCGTCATCCTCATCATTCACAAGAATTGTAAACACACTCGGATATGCATTCATAATAACCCCTTTCTGCACGTCGATCTTGTGTCTCCCGCGATCTAACTGAATCATTACCTTATTTCCGCACTGCTGATGAACAGAAGCACGTACTTTTTCGATGTCTGACTGCTGCATATTATCTTCCTCCTTTTCCCCATTAAAAATCTAGTACAATAAACATTTTATCACAAACCGTTTTGATTGTCAAAATATTTCGCCCGTATTATTTTGACATTTTCACTTATATCTCATTTGAATATGACAATTTTATCTTGTTGTTCTATTTTTACAACAATATACGGAAAACTTTCCTTTTCCCCATTATTTTTTGAATTGTCATCTCCTTTTAATTCTGTCTTTACATATACAGCCTCTTTCGTCAAATAGCATTCCAGAACTTGAACACTATATCCATTTCCCTTCTGTCTTCCATACCCTCGCACCAGATACATACCGTCATCCATCTGCTTTGTCAGATTAAACGCCGTCTGCTTTTTCTCCTCAATCATCTCCTGTATCTCCTGCGGGATTTCCTCCTGCGCGACCACTGTATAATCCAGATCCCGCAGCTTTTTCTCTTTGTCTGCCGCATCACACCCACATTCCAAAGACAAACACACAAAAAAGCCGACAAACACCACAATACTGCCCCATAGTTTCCACTTTTTCATCCGATCTTCTCCTAAAAAGACATTATGATATACATATGAAAAGCCGGCTCCTTTTATTCCATAAAAATGCTTTTATGAAACTACACTGCCATTTTTTTTCTGAACTGGAAACAGGACAATCTTATCCGTCTGTAAATTTCGTCGCAAAATTTCTTTTTGTTGAATTTTCCGTCGAAGCACTTTCGCATTCGATTCTGTTGCTGATTCCAAATCAAACGCCGCATATCCGATCACTGCTGCAACAGCTATTCCCAAAATAAACACGAGTTCTGATAACATACCGCAAGCATATCCGATAAAAAAAATAAAAAACAATCCAACACAAAACGCTGACACAAACTCTGCCACCATATGCATTCTTTTTGTAATCCACAATTTTCTTTTCAATTCTGCCATCTTCCTATGTCCTCCTTATGTCTTCAATGTATTTATTTTTTCTTTACTGCTGCGACTGTCACATATGCGACTATTCTGCAAGACGCGCAAAGATTTTAAACGTACTGAACTCCTGCACTGGAATCGGTTGATATTTTGCATTCAGCGATATCAGATAGATTCCTTTTTCGCTGTTATGATACTTTTTAAAATATGTTTTTCCATCCAAATAAAAAAGTCCGATTTCTCCGGCATTCAACACTTCCGTCTGTTCGAACCATACCAGCTGTCCATCATGAAAACGTGGTTCCATACTGTCTCCATCCAGATAAACTCCAAAATCTGCTTTCTGAGGAACCGGATCAAAAATTTCTACCTCCTCAAAATTCTCGTCGTCCAAATAATCTCCTGTACCTGCTGATGTCGGAAGTAGCGATACTTTCATCTTTCTTCCATGAAATGCAACGACCTCTGCTGACTTCTTTCGATACCGTTCAGATTCTTTCAAAAGCTCTATATATTCCAATGCTTTTTCTTTCCCCACTGCATTTAAGCCCGCAAACGGATCATCCGGATTTTCCTCGATAAATTCGGAATAAATATCGTAAATTCCAAGAATTCGACAAACAGCCAGAAGCTGATACGCTGTCGGAATATTTGTATTTTTCTCCCATGCACTGATTGCTGCATTTTTTACGCAGATTCCATATTCTTTTAATTTATTTGCCAATTCCATCTGGGACATTTTCTGATGTTTCCTGTAAAAGGCAATCACTTCACCAATATTCTTGTCCATACACCCTCTTTTCTTTCCATCTAGGAATCTATGCTATATTCATTTCTTAACCAAACTATATCATGTTTAAATGTATTTTTCAAGTGTTTTTCTATTTAAAATTTATTTTGTATCATTTTTGCATTTTATATCAATCTAAAATTGACTTTTATTTTCTTTTTGCGATTGCTTTTCAGGAGCATTACATCGTACACTAGTGTACTGTATATGTTGAAAAATCCTGCCACTACACTCAGTTAAAATAAAAAAAACTGCCGCTTCGCAAAATTCATCTGCGAAGCAGCAGCTCCTATTTCATCACGATCTATTTGCAGAACCCACACACAAAATCCCTGTGTCTCTGACTTGGATGCAGAATCAAAGTACACGCTGTTCTAATCAGAAAAACTAAGATTCCTTGTGTATCGAAAGATATAAGCATCCTCCTCTTTTTTCTATCATATATATGCCGTATTCCCCGTATTTCTCAATCGCATTATCCTCATTACTCACTGGTTTTCCATCCAGAAGCAGAACCACACTTTCACCTTGGTATACGTCCATGCATTCTCTTAATGTAAGCTCTGTCATTACCGTCCGAACATGGACATTGACAAAGTCAAGAAACAGGACAAAAATCCCCGCCACGAAAGACGCGATTCCAAATGTAAGCCATGAAAACGTGCCTCCCATACACGAAATTTCCATAACACCAACGATAACTGCACACAAAATCACATATTTTCCTACATTCCAAAGTTTCATGAACATCTACCTCCCATTCCTTCTCTGTGTCTTTATATATTATACCGCATTTTATAACTTTGAGACAATCATTTATGAAAAAAGCACCGAATATGTTGAAAAAAGACACAAATATTTTCTTCTTTTCTCTGATTAGTATTATACCATATGCACAAGTTTTTTTCAATTATAAAACTTTTTTCGTGCAATTTTATTTTATGTCGGAACTTTGAAATATTTTTTGTAGAGCAGTTACCGTTGGCATACGGGAACGAACCGTACAGGACCCGGAGTAAAAACAATCTAATTCGAACGGATGATCCAGATGTACGAAAAAACCGATGGTTTCAACTGATGATCAGTTTATACCATCGGTTTGTTTGATGCAATCTGACGACTGAACCGTAAACCAAAATTTTATATTTTCCAGAAATGCCCCAAAAGATAAAATAGGAGGAATACTACCAAATCCACTGCCACAATCGTGGAACCAACCGGTGTCGACCCCAAAATGGAAATGAGCATTCCAATGATGGTACAGGTGACTGAAACAGCCATGGAACATAGCACCACTCCCTTAAAGTTTTGTACCAGCTGCATCGCAGAAAGTGCTGGGAAAATAACGAGTGCCGAGATCAGAAGCGATCCAACCAAATTCATTGCAAGCACTACGATAACAGCGGTCATCACCGCGATGAGCATTTGATATCGATTGACATTTATCCCTGTCGCAGCGGCAAATGTCTCATCGAAAGTAACCGCAAAAATTTTATGATAAAACAACACATACACGACCAGCACTACGATCGATGTAACGACACAGACAACTACTTCCTCTTTTGTCAATGTTAAGATCGCTGTGGACCCAAACAGTGTACTGCACACATCTCCGGTCAGATTCGCTGATGTAGAAAATATATTCATCACAAGATAGCCAATCGCAAGGGAACCGACCGACCACATTGCAATTGCCGCATCCCCCTGCACTTTTTTCGATTGGCCGGTGCGCAATAACAATACCGCCGCTAAAATTGTTACCGGCATAATAAACATATTTTTATCTGCAAGATTTAACACCGTGGCTATCGCCATCGCACCAAATGCTACGTGGGAAAGCCCATCTCCGATAAACGAAAAACGTTTCAAGACCAATGTCACCCCAAGCAGAGAGGAACATAATGCGATCAAGGTTCCAACGATCAACGCATACCGCACAAACGGATACTGCCAGTAATATTGTAACTTTTCTATCCAATCAACCATGATTTTCTCCTAACTGCAGGTACTCCTCACGTGTACCAAAAAAACTCTTCTCCGCTTTCAAATGCAAAATATGTGTCGCATAGGAAAGTGCTGTCTCGACATCATGTGAGATCATACATATCGCAATTCCTTCCTGATGTAACTGCGCCAGCAATTCATACATCTCCTGTGTCACCTTTGGATCTAATCCAGTCACTGGTTCATCCAGAAATAACAGCTTTTTTGTTGCACACAACGCGCGTGCAAGAAGCACACGCTGCTGCTGCCCACCAGATAAATTCCGATAACATTTTTTTCGCAGGTTCCATATAGAAAGACGCTCCATCGCCTCACGCGCCAATCGACGTTCTTTTTTTCCATAAAAAAAAGGATTGGAGGCCTGTGACAATGTACCCGACAGCACAATTTCCTGTACCGATGCCGGAAAATCTTTCTGTACGGCGGTCTGCTGGGAAAGATAGCCAATCTCATTTTCTTTTATCCCATCTCCATACTGTATCTTTCCGGAAAGAGGTGCATTCAAATGCAGCAGCGCTTTTAATAATGTGCTTTTTCCCGCTCCATTTTCTCCGATGATACATAGATAATCCCCTTTTTGAATTTCAAATGAAACATGCTTTGCAACCGGTACTCCCTCATATCCCAGTGTCAGATCCGTTCCTGTCAGATATGCCATGACTCTGCCTCCTACTGCACTGCCTGTCCAAACACGTCCAGATTTTGCTCCATCACGCGAAGATACGTTAACCCGTCATCCATATCCTGCTGTGTCACAGACTGCAGGGAATGCATCGTCAAAATTTTCTGATCTTTCGTCTTCGTATTGCTCTGAATGGCTTTTGCAATTTTTTGATCAGAATTTTCAATTGTTAAAATAGCCGGTGCCTGCACTTCATCGACCTTCTCCGCCAAAAACGAAATGGTCTGAAAGCTTGCCTCTGTCTCTGCGCTGCATCCTACAAATGCCGCATAATATGGAAGCTTATAATCATCTGCAAAATACCGAAATGGAAAACGATCTCCGAAAACCAGTGTTTTATTTTTTGCCTCAGAGGCCGTTTTTTCGAATTTTTGATCTAAATCAGCCAGTTTTTTCACATACTCTGACTCATTTTTTTCATACATATCTTTTTGATCTGGATCAATTTTTTCAAGACGGTTGGCAATCTCTTTGACTAACGTCTGTGCATTTTTCAGTGAGAGCCATACATGCTCGTCATATTCCGGTCCCTCTTCTTCCTCAGAGCTTTCTTCCTCTTCTGCCTGCATGCCTTCTACCACTTCTTCTTCTTTCACAGTATCTTTCAGCACATCCATCAAATTAATAACTTCCATATCCGGATTTGTCGACTCTTTTAAAGCGTCTTCTACCCATCCGTCGGATTCTCCTCCTACATATAAAAACAGATCACAATCCGCCACACTTGCCATATCTTCGGTCGTCGGCTGATAACTGTGCAAATCCACACCGTCTTTTAATAATAAGGTACAATCTACATTTTTATTTTCACGTCCAGCCACTTCCTGCACCCAGTCATATTCTGGAAAAATCGTACATACAACCTTGATCGCATCGGATGATGTCTCACTCTGATTTTGATTTACTGTTTTTTCTGCTACATTCTGATTTCCACCGGACGAACCACATCCGACTGCCATGCCTGCCGCTAAAATTCCTGCCATTAAAATTACTCTTGTCTTTTTCATTCTTTTTCTCCAACTTCCTTTTTTGTTTCTGTCTCTCGACAATCTTTACAGACTCCATTTAATACAGAACCATCACATTCTACCTGAAATCCATGATGCCGCCACAAGTGCGATGCAATCTCCTCCATAAACTTACATTCTAAATGAAAGATTTTCCCACACCGTTTGCACTGCATATGCAGATGGGCACCACAATTTCCATGCTCTTTTGCATATTGATATATAAAACTGTCAGCCTCTGCTGATTTATATTTTAATAAGATTCCATCCGCTGTCATACGCTCTAAATTACGATATACCGTCGTCAAATTCACTTCCATGCCTGCCCTCTGCAGATGAGCATGCACCTCAGCGGCTGTTTTTCCATTCTCCTGCTGCTCCTGCAAAAATGCGCGGATTGCAGCTTTTCCCTTTGTCTGATAAGATTTTGCCATGGTGTATCTCCCTTTCTAATTTGCAAATCATTTGCAATTGTGTATTATACGCATTGACTTGCTATTTGTCAAGTGTTAAAATTGTGTTAAGATTTTTAGCTCGATATTAATATTTTATTAATACCAGACCGTGGATTTCTTTCCCCATCTTTACTTTTTTTTTTGCATACTAAAAGTAAAGTGCATTTTTACCGCTATCTGCCAAATCCAGCTTTGCGGTAAAAATAAAATGTAACATACAAGGAGGTTTTGTTTTGCGAAACATACTTACACGCATCAGCTCCACGCGGCTAATCGCGCTGAGTTTTTTAATGATGATCTTTGGCGGTGCGTTTCTTTTATGTCTGCCGATCTCCAGCCGCTCCCACACATTTACACCGTTTGTGGACGCCCTTTTTACCGCTACAAGTGCGACATGCGTGACAGGACTGATTGTCCATGATACCTTTACATTCTGGTCTCCGTTTGGTCAGATCATCATCCTGATTCTGATTCAGATCGGCGGTCTGGGACTGATGACCATGATCAGTCTCTTTGCAATTTTTATGAAAAAAAAGATCGGCCTGACCGAGCGTATGCTTCTGGTACAGTCTTCCGGAAATATCCGTGTCAGCGGCATTGTCCGTCTGATCAAACGCATCGGCATCGGAACGGCGATCATTGAAAGCGTGGGGGCCATTCTTCTCGCGTTTCGGTTTTGCCCGCAGTTCGGATTTTTGAAGGGAATTTATTATAGTATCTTCCACTCTGTTTCCGCCTTTTGCAATGCCGGATTTGACTTAATGGGTACGAACGAGCCCTGTTCTTCCCTGACCGCATATGTGGACGATATCTATATTAATATCGTCATCATGTTACTCATCGTCATCGGCGGAATCGGTTTTACTGTCTGGGAAGATTTTTCTAAATATCACCTGCACTTAAGATCCTATTCCCTGCACTCGAAAATCGTTTTGTCAACGACTGCAGTTTTAATCCTCGGCGGTGCCATTTTATTTTTTATCCTGGAACCTGGATACAATCCACTCACTGCACTGTTTTTGTCTGTCACAACAAGAACCGCTGGTTTTAACACAACAAACCTTGCAAAACTTACCGATTCCGGAAGTGTCATTGCGATGATTTTGATGTTTATCGGCGGAAGTCCCGGCTCCACTGCGGGTGGTATCAAAACAACGACGATCGCTGTGATCGCACTTTCTTTGGTATCTCTCGCACGAGGAAAAGAAGAAGCAACCGTCTTTCACAGACGCGTGGAAGATTCTACGATCAAACATGCCACCGGCATCTGCTTTGCCTACATCATCGGTATTTTGATCGCATCGATTACGATCTGCTCTACAGAAGGCTTAGGTCTCAAACCGGTTTTATTTGAAATTGTATCTGCAGCTGCAACGGTCGGACTTTCCATAGGACTTACCGGTTCGTTTCATATGCTTTCAAAATTAATTATTATTGTTTTGATGTATTCCGGTCGAATCGGCGGTTTATCGTTGCTTTTGGTATTTGCGGAACGAAAAAAAGAGGCGCCTCTGAAACGCCCGACAGAAAAGATTTTAATTGGATAAGGAGAAACTATTATGAAATCTGTTTTAATTATTGGTATGGGAACTCTGGGTCAGCACTTGGCGGCCCGTATGCAGGAACTCGGAAATGATGTCATGGTCGTTGATAAAAATGAAGCTTTGATCGAGGAACTCGCTCCGAAATTCAAAAATGCTTTTTCCGGCGATTGTACAAACGAAGGCGTTTTGCGCGCACTCGGCGTCAACAATTTCGACTATTGTTTTGTTGCCATCGGTGAAGATTTCTATGCATCTTTGGAAATCACTTCGATTCTGAAAGAATTAGGTGCAAAATATGTTATTTCCAAAGCAAAACGTGCCCGTCAGAGCGAGTTCTTGAAAAAAATCGGCGCGGATGAAGTCTTTTATCCGGAACGTGAGATTGCAGAAAAGTTGGCAGTACGCTACAATGCGACCAATATTTTTGACTATATCGAACTGACGAGTGAATACTCAATCTTCGAAATCCCGATTCTTCCGAATTGGGTAGGCAAAAATATTCAGACCATTGACGTACGAAAACATTACAATATCAATATTATTGCCATCAAAAACCACAACAAACTGATGCCGATTCCAGGTGGACAGTATATTTTCCAGCCGGATGACCACATTGAAGTTATCGGAAAAGCAAACGATGTCTTTCGCCTTTCCGCACAGACGGAACGCTAATCCGGGTCTAAAAACCGATAACCGACTCCGATTTCTGTAATAATATAATGGGGATGCGCAGAATCTGTTTCTATTTTACGGCGCAGACTGGACATACACACACGAATACTTTTCGAGTCTCCGGTTTCGCCGTACCCCCACACTTCTTTCATAATCTGACTGTGTGTCACCACTTTTCCGCAATTTTTCACTAAAACCATCAATAAACGATATTCCAGCGGTGTCAGATGAATCTCTTCCTCTCCACGGAAAATCCGCCTCCGATCGACATCAATCGTCAGTTCATCAAAGTGATAAATATTTTTTGGTCGTGTAAAATCTTTTTCCACAATAAAACGCTCCATCACACGGATGCGCGCCAACAATTCTCCCATGGAAAATGGCTTCGTCACATAATCGTTTGCCCCGACATCAAGTGCCTCGATCTTATCGGTATCCATCTCCCGTGCTGAGACGACCAGTATCGGGATTTCTGATACTTTCCGGATTTCCCGGATGATTTCTACCCCATCCATATCCGGCAGTCCCAGATCCAATAGGATGATATCTGGTTTCTGCGTACAAAACTGCAGAATCCCATCTTTTCCACGATTTGACTGTAACACATGGTAATCTTTCGCTTTGAGTGCCATAGAAAGAAAATCCACAATTTTTTTATCGTCCTCTATAATTAAAACGGTTACTTTATTCTCCATATTTCCTCCGCTCTATTCCGGCAGATTTGCTTTTTCACAAGGCAGAAAAATCCGAAATACAGCTCCACCTTTTGGATCATTTGCTGCAGTGATCTGCCCTTCTTGCGCCTCCACGATTGCTTTACAGATCGTAAGTCCCAATCCAACACCTCTGCCCTTATCCGATGCATGTGTTTTTCCTGTTACAAATCCATCAAAAATATGCTCCTGCACGGACGCGTCAATCCCTGGTCCGTCATCTTTTACCAAAAATACCATCATTTTTCCCTGTAAAACTGCAGAAAGCAAAATATGTGCCTCATCCCCCGCATATCTGTATGCATTATCCAACAGATTTAGCAGCACCTGAACAAACAGATTTCCATCTACTTTCACCAGACAGATTTCCTCCGGAGCCTGAATGGTTAATCGACTTCTGTCATACGTGATCGGCAGGCGTTCTTCCACTTGATTCAGCAGATCATCGACCGACTCATACTCTGCTCGGATCATCAACTTTCCATCGGAAATCCGTGTCATGTTCAAAATATTCTGCACCGACATATTCAGCCAGTTTGCCTCCTCCAATATATTATCGACAAGCTGCCTGGCATTTTCCATGCTCAATGGATGTTTTGCATCCGATTTGAATGATTCACTCAATAAATTTGCCGATCCCATAATTCCGGTCAAAGGCGTTCTCAGATCATGCGAAACACTGCGCAAAAGTGTCGTTTTTAAATGTTCGCTTTCCATTTCCAGTCGAATCTGCTCTCTCTCCCGGTAGATGCATTCCCGGTCAAACAGTAATGTCATCTGATATATGATCGCATTCACGATTTTTTCTGTGGATTCGTCTAATTTTATATTCTTCGCAAAATATAACGTTCCCATTTTATGGCTGATTCCGGTAATCGGAATTTCTTTTCCGTGAAATACTTGCCAGCTGCGTTCTTTTGGCATGATATAGGTGCGCTCTAGCGTTGTTTCTTCCCGAAAGATTTCTAAAAACTCTGTTGTCAGCTCCAATTTACAGGCGACACCTGTATTTTGATACAGATCATTTAAAGATGTCTCGATGATTTTTTGTATCCCGGAGAGTTTCAAAAAACTTTCTGTGATCTCATATAACTTCTGACTGACTGCTGCATTTTTCTTTGCCAGTTTCTGTTGTCGTTTCATCATGGTTGACATCAGCCCACAGATCAATGATACCAGAAGAAAGAAAAATAGTAAAATAAAATCCTGTGGATCATTCATGAGCAGCGTATACTTTGGCTCCGTAAAAAAATAATTAAACAAAAATGCGCTAAACAGTGCCGATAGAATCCCATACCACCAACTGTTCGTCAATGCCGTACAAAGCAGGACTCCAACCAAAAAAAGCATCAACAGATTTTCTTTTCCCACATCCAAACGTCCTAACAAAAGTGCCGCAACTGTCATGACCGTCCAAACACCGATCAAAATAAACAAACCTGAGATCGCATGTGAGATTCCTCGTTTTCCTTCTTTCTTTTTTTTCATAGAATATACTCCATTCCAATCTTCTGTGGTTTCATTCCACAAGACTCGTAAAACCTCATTGCCGTTGGATTGCAGCTCCAAACATTTAAGGTAACATTGTAACAACCGAGTTCTCTTGCATACGCTACTACTGCATCATACAACTGATGTCCGATTCCCCCGGTTCGTTTCGTTTCATCCACACAAAGATCATCAATATACAATGTCTTAATATCCGTAGAAGCATGCTGACCACGTAAATCCTGCAGCACACAAAATGCATACCCACATGCACAATCCTTCTCATCTACTGCCACTAAAATTGGACGGTTTTTTTCATTTAACAACGCTTCTAATTCCTCATCTTCATACTTTCTTCCACCAGCCACAAACAAATCCGGGCGCCCTTTGTGATGCACCATGCAAACCTGTTCTAATAATCGATGCATCTGTGGAATATCTCTTTTCTCTGCAAATCGTATTTTCATGTTTTTCTCCTTTTACACTTCTACCCAATCCATGATCCAGAATCCTACCAGTGCAATCACAAAAACAATTCCATATACTGCAAGTGACGCAGAGAACAATACATTCTGTAAAAAAACACGTCCCAACAACAGAACAAACAGACAAATAACTACTACAAGAAAAATTTTCAGTTTCTGCATACGATTTTCCTCTTCAAACGAATGATGCAGAATATATTGCACCAGACCAGAGGATAACGCAAAAATTCCTACATATAAAATTGCCTGTCCAAGTGAGAATTCAATTCTCCACCACTCTTGTTTCAAAGTCACATTTTTCAACACACCGAAACATACAATGACTGGAATCAACACTGCTACGCACATCAACATTGATTCAAAAAACTGAATGACTTTCTCTTTTCCCGTCACCGTTTCAACATTCTCCAAAATCTCATCACAAAATTGTTTATAATCCATACCGATCACATGCTGTGCCGTTTCTCCTCTCTCCTGCGCATCAAACAGCATCTGGCTGATATCTGCACGAACATGCTCCTGCTCGGTTTCCGTAATATTGGCACCTCTTAAATATGCCACGATATCTGTCATCACATCCTGATTCTGCTCCGAAAGACATTCCTCAAATTCATTGTTTTGTTTTCTTAACATACGTGCTGTTCTGCTCATACTTCCATCTCTCCTTTTTCTTTCCATAAATTTTCAACCGCATGACTCAGTTCCATCCAGCTTTGATGAAACTTCTCCACTTCCTCTGTGCCTTTTTCTGTCAACGAATAATATTTTCTCCGCGGTCCCTGTGTCGATGCTCGATGTGTTGTCGACACACTTCCATTTTTCTCTAATCGTAATAAAATCGGATAAATCGTCCCCTCCGAAACCTCTCCAAATCCTAGTTCTTTTAATCGCTCCGATATCCTGTATCCATAGGACTCTTCTATTTGGATCACCTGAAGAATGCATCCTTCCAATGTTCCTTTTAACATCTGTGATGGAATCATATTCTCACCTCCTGTCATTCTCCTCCCAATTTATATGTACCTTGCTATACAGTACTTTGCATTGCAGTATTATGTATTACCAACTACAAGTATATTGTAATGCATAATACTTATTTCGTCAAGTGTTTATTTTTATATTTTCTACTTTTTTCTGGTCGAATCAAAAAAAATATGATACACTAAAAAGTATTGAATTATGGAGGTTTAAGGTATGAGAAGAAAAGATAGAGAAATTACAGATGCAAAAATGATCGAAACATTTATTGAAAAAGAGAAGATTCTGCGAATTGCTTTTTATGATGGCGAAATCTATATTGCACCGGTCAATTATGGCTATTCCTGTACAAATAACCAGTATACATTTTACTTCCACGGTGCAAAAGCCGGCAGAAAATATGAACTCAGCAAATCTGAGCCGACCGTAGGATTTGAAATTGACGGAGAATACAAGTTACTGGAAAGCGATCTCGCTTGTAACTATTCCGCGGCTTTTCAAAGTGTGATCGGTACGGGAATTGTTCATCTTTTAGAAAATCCCGAAGAAAAAAAGATTGCTCTGGATACCATTATGAAACATTTGACGCAAAAGACAGATTGGGATTATAAAAAAGAAATGATTGATGCAACCGCTGTTTTTGATTAGATGTAAAAAAATTGTCCTGCAAAGCAAAATAAAAAACCCCGAAAGTATAACCTTTCGGGGTTTTCTTTTCGATATTTCGAGAAATTATCTCTTGCTGAACTGTGGTGCACGACGTGCAGCTTTGAGACCGTATTTCTTTCTTTCTTTCATTCTTGGATCTCTGGTTAAGAATCCGGCTTTCTTTAAGATTGGTCTGTATTCATCAGAATCAACCTCTAATAAAGCTCTGGATACACCGTGACGGATTGCTCCAGCCTGTCCTGTATATCCGCCGCCTTTTACATTTACAAGAACATCAAATTTATCTACTGTGTCAGTTGCAGTTAATGGCTGACGTACAATTGTCTTTAATGTCTCTAATCCGAAATATTCATCGATATCTCTTTTATTGATTGTGATTTTACCTGTTCCCGGTACTAAATATACTCTGGCAACAGATGATTTTCTTCTTCCTGTTCCGTAATACTTTGTATTAGCCAATTTTCATTCCCTCCTTACTGATTAAAATGTTAACTCTTCTGGCTGCTGTGCTGCATGTTTGTGATCTGGTCCTGCATATACAAATAATTTTCTGTACATGTCACGTCCTAAAGGTCCCTTTGGAAGCATGCCTTTTACAGCAAACTCAATCACGCGCTCTGGGTGTTTTGCTAACATTTCTTTTAAGGTAGTTTCTCTCATACTTCCTACATAATCGGAATGATGATAGTAAATCTTCTGATTTAATTTCTTACCAGTTACTTTTACTTTCTCAGCGTTTACAACGATTACATAATCGCCTGTATCAATGTGCGGTGTAAAGATCGGTTTGTTTTTACCTCTCAATACTTTTGCGATTTCGGATGCTAAACGTCCTAAAGTCTTATCCGTAGCATCTACAACATACCATTTTCTTTCGATTGTAGACGGACTAGCCATAAATGTTGTGTTCATTTGGTTTCTCCTCCTTGAAAACGAGCTACTTTACGATACCAATGTCCAAAATACCGCTTTTCGCTCTACTCACGTTACTTTATCGTCAAAATGCAAGCCGGGGCTTTGGCTGCATTTCTCTCCATGTCAGACCTATATATTATATTACACGACGCCTCGTGTGTCAATCTTTTTCTTCCCTTATTTTTTATAAAATAATTTTTTTACAAACCAAATTTCTGATTTGTCGAGCAAACCACTACGTTACTGACTCCACTACTTTTTGGGGAGTTTGACGA
>JBJENW010000255.1:0-1771 GCA_051880395.1 Lachnospiraceae bacterium
TTTTGATTCTTAGCCGGGCGAACAGGATGTGCCGGTTGTCCAACAATCAAAAAACCGCAAAAATAAAGCTTCGCAGAACTGCCCGTCGTGAACTTACTTCATTTCTCTCAAGCCACTCTGTCAGATGCCACCCGTGTTCTGTGCCTGCCCGAATCCCGGAAACGTCCGTCTATGGATCCCCCGGCTGAGATCTGTTTCGCCCAACCACCCCCTAAGAGTGGTGGAGCCGATACCGTTTCGGGTGGCCAATAAAGTAGAACCCGCACACTTACGCTCATATAAAGCGTAAAGATTTTACACCTACAATTGCCATTGGAAAAAACTTCATCGCACAGATACAAAAAAAATATTTTTTAAGAAAAAAATCTGTGCTATACTTCTGATTAGAAATACTATTTGCAAAAAGGAGGACTATTTATGTTAGAAATCGGAACAAAAGCGCCGGATTTTTCTTTACCGGACCAAAACGGAACCATTCATTCTTTAGGCGAATATGCAGGGAAAAAAGTAATCCTGTATTTTTATCCCAGGGATAATACGTCAGGCTGTACGAAACAGGCATGCGGATTCAGTGAATTATACCCACAGTTTCTGGAAAAAGGCGCTGTCGTTATCGGCATCAGCAAAGACTCTGTTGCATCCCATAAAAAGTTTGAAGAAAAAAATGATCTGAAATTTACACTTCTATCTGACCCGGAACTTACAGCGATTCAGGCTTACGACGTCTGGCAGGAAAAGAAAACATGTGGAAAAATATCTATGGGCGTCGTTCGCACTACCTATCTGATTGATGAGAACGGGATCATCGTCAAAGCATTCGGAAAGGTAAAAGCGGCAGATAACCCGGCGCAGATGCTTGAGGAACTTTCATGAGAATCATACTTTCGCCTGCAAAAAAGATGAAACGCAAGGAAGATTCTCTGCCCTGGCAGGATCTTCCTGTCTTTTTAGAAGACACAAAACAGATTGCAGACTGGCTGCGCTCACTTTCTCTGGAAGAAGCCAGAGATTTATGGAAATGCAATGAAAAACTCGCGCGGGAAAATTATGACCGACTGCAATCCATGTGTCTTATAGAGCGCCTGACTCCGGCAATCCTCTCTTACGAGGGAATCCAATACCAATACATGGCTCCAACCGTATTTGAAACCAATATGTTGTCCTATGTGCAAAAACATTTGCGGATTCTCTCCGGATTTTACGGCGTGTTGAAACCGATGGACGGTGTGACACCCTATCGTTTGGAAATGCAGGCAAAAACGGACATTCATAATCGAAAAGGGCTCTATAACTTTTGGGGGAACCGCTTATATCAAGAAGTCATCGATGATTCTCATATCATTTTGAACCTTGCTTCCAAAGAATACTCCAAGAGCATCGAACCTTATCTGCAGCCGGAAGATATTTGGATCACTTGTATTTTTGGAGAGTGGACGAATGGAAAAATCATACAAAAAGGTGTTTATGCAAAGATGGCGCGGGGCGAAATGGTTCGTTTTCTGGCACAAAATCAGATTTGCTGTATAGATGATATAAAATCGTTTTGTGGTTTGGGATACCAATTTTGCGAAGAGTTGTCCGATGCTTCGACATTTGTCTTTATAAAATAAAGTTTCCGTTACCAACTTTCTATTTGTCGGGCAAACCACTACGTGCATCCGACCACTACTTTTGGGGGATTGACGAAACAGATCTCAACCGGAGGGGATTTCCTATACGGACGTTTCCGGGATTTGGACAGACGCAGGTTACGGGACGGCAGCTTTCAGAG
>JBJENW010000256.1:0-9826 GCA_051880395.1 Lachnospiraceae bacterium
CGCGCGGCTGTTAACCGCGTTGTCGTAGGTTCGAGCCCTACTCGGGGAGTTTTTTCATCTCTAGTAGAGAAATATGGCTCCGTGGTCAAGCGGTTAAGACATCGCCCTTTCACGGCGGTAACACGGGTTCGATTCCCGTCGGAGTCATTCTGGCGACATAGCCAAGTGGTAAGGCATGGGTCTGCAACACCCTGAGCACCAGTTCGAATCTGGTTGTCGCCTCTTTTAAAAACCTAAGAATTTCTTAGGTTTTTTTAGTTGTGCGTAGCGGTATGTTTTTAACAGGGTAAGTTTCGAAAAGATGAGGGCGAGAAAGACTGGTAGTTTCCCAGTCTTTTTCGCCCTCAGACTTGAGTATGATTCAGAATTTAGTAATAGTGTTATGTTTTAAAATATCATATATTAATTTGCTTTTGAGTATTTTACTTCAAGAATCCGTGTAACGGATTCATCAATACGCGCTTCCGTTAATTCCCCACTTTGGACAGCAGATAGGAGACTATGATAGGCATTTTGAAAATCGGAAGGCATTAGAAGCATATCTGCACCGGCTTTTATAACGTTGACGGCAACCTCACCAGAGGAATAACTATCTGTAATAGCGCCCATATTTAAAGCATCTGTGATGATAATTCCATCATATTGTAATTCTTCACGTAACAGCCCGGTAATAATGGAGTAAGACATGGAAGCTGGAGTGTTGTCTCCTGTGACATTTGGGTAGGAACCATGTCCGACCATGACAAAATTTATGCCTTGTGCGATCGTTTTTTCAAATGGAATCAGGTCATTTTGTTTTAGATCATCTAATGTTTTATCAAAGACGGTAAAGCCATTATGGGTGTCAGAATTACTGGCGCCGAGTCCAGGAAAATGTTTGATGCAGGGTTCAATGTTATTTTGTTGCAATCCTTTTACGACATTGCTTACCATTGTAGAGACAAGTTCCGGATCACCGCCAAAAGATCTGGCGCCGATGGCGGACTGATTGACATCGCTTACAATATCGCTATCTGGTGCAAAATCTACGTCGAATCCCAATTCTGATAGATATCCGCCAATCGTGTTTCCTACTTCAAATGCTTTGGCAGGGTCACCGCTTTGTCCAATGACGTTCATATTATCGAAACGTGGAACATCAATACCGCTTTCGGGAACACGGGCAACGCGGCCACCTTCTTCATCAATTCCGGCAAATGGAGGAATATCAGAGAAAGCGCGGATATTTGCAAGCATCCCTTTGACTTGTTCACGGGTTTTGAGGTTGGAAGTAAAATAGATCAAACCACCGATCGGATAATCCTCTAATGCAAGTTTTGTAGGATCACCGGCTTGTACAACGCATCCAATTCCGGTGAGTTGCTCCGGTGTGATGAAAAAGAGCTGACAGACTTTTTCGGATAAAGTCATGGATGCAACTTTTTCTTTTGCTTTTCTTTGAACATCCGGAGAAATTTTTCTGATATAAGTAGATGGAGCCAAAGAAGATGGGTCTTCTATTGGTTCTGCTTCATCAGAATAATCAGAGAAGTCTTCTGCTTCATCGGACAGGACGGATTCTCCACGTTTGGATGCGACATAATCGCGGTAAACGTCATCTGCTTTTTGTTCGGATTCTTCTGCTTCTTCTTGATCGGACTGCTCACTGTCCACGGTAGTTGTCAATGGAGTGTCAGGTGACGTTTTTTTTCTCCCAGATGGAAAATTATCGAAAAGCAGAATGGTAGCGATGGCGATCAGTAGAACAATGATACAAGTGGTAAAAATAATGGTTAATCGGTTAGAGTCTCCGTTAGTCTTCATCATGTATGTCTGCCCCCTTGTTTTCAGTCAATCGCTTTTTCTCACGGTCATAGAAGAACTTAATGATATCCTTTCTGGTCACGATACCGACAAACAGATGTCGATCGTCTACGACAGGGACAAAGTTCTGATCCATAACGCGCATCAATAGGTCTTCCATAGAGGTATTGATAGTGACAGGCGTGATGCGGTCTTTTTTAGGAAGATCTTTTACAAAACAATTTTCCTGAATCCGCATTTGTGTGGAATTTAGGTCTACCAGATGCCAGAGAAAATCGCCCTCACTAATGGTTCCGACATATTTTCCGTCTCGCGTTAAGACAGGAATTGCGGTATAACCGTGCGCACGCATTTTTTCGATTCCCTGTCGAACGCTGTTGTCTTCATAAATATAAGAAACTTCTTCTTTTGGAATTAAAAAAAATAAAATGTTCATCTAAAACCTCCCCAGGTAATACTTTTGTTCATCCATTTAGTGTACTGTATCCAATCGGATTAGTCAACCCGTATAACAAGTGTTTACGATAAGAACAATGATAGGAAATATTCGTGAAGAAAGCATGAAAAGAAAAAGATAAATTGGTAAAATATTTGCTAGGTCCTGAAAAATATGCTATCTTATAATGGTGTGTATTTTGTGAAATGAAAGTAGGAGGACAAAATGGAAAAGAACAAGAAAATCATTTCAATTACAGCGGTCGTATTACTCGCAATTGTACTTGTGGGAGGCGTGGGACTGTATCAGGCAAAAGAAAAAAATAGTAAAGACTGTCGGTTTTTACAGACATATGGAAGTTTGAATTATGTACCGAACGGAGAGAACGACTGTTCCCTCGCTTTTGTGACAAAAGGTTGGACAAATGATCTGGCAGATGAGGAATTAGAATTTTTTGTAGAATCGGAGAAAATCAATGTGACAGAATTACAGCTTTCTCAGACAGCAAAATCCGGTTCGTATGCGTTATGGAATTTATATTTTAAATACGAAGTGACAGATTTTAATCCGGGCGATGAAGATCTTTGTGTTTCGGATGTAACATTGAATGGAAAAAAATTATCGATCGGAAATCTGTTTTTACATGCAGTAGAAAAACGAGGAAGTACGGATGAAATCATATCATTAGGAAGTTCGGTAGCGTCTTCCGGTACAGAGTGTTCAGACTTTTTTGCGCAGTTACAAAATCAGAGCGAGAGCGTTTGTAATGTGAAAAAGGTAGAGGCACCACATTTTTCGAAAGTTTTGGCGGACATTGTTGAGGGAGAAGGTGCGATTTCTCAGAATCCGAAAATATTAAAGAAACCAGTTGCTTTAGAAGCAGGAAAAATTTATACGATGACGTTATCTTTTCAGCAGGCAGAACTGCCGGAAAATGCACAGTTATATTATGCATCACCGATTCTTACCTATGAAAAGGACGGAAAGAAACAGGAAATGGCATTTGATGCATTTCGATGTGGGGTGGATCTGACAAAAGAAGAGCTAAAACAGTATGGGAAAACATTGTTTGAATAGCGTGTAAAAAGAAAATATTTTTTGAAATTAATGGAAAATAAACAATGATTTGTGTAATTATCACAGGTCATTGTTTATTTTTTATAGATTAAACCTATAACACAAATAGGAAAAATATTTTTTCCAAAAAAGTATTGACAAGAGCGGAATCAGGGTATAATATACATTCATATTTCCTATTAATCTTATTAAACAAATAGGAATACAGGAAAAAGATGATAGACCGGTCAAACCACTTGAAATAGGAGTGGTAAATTTATTCCCCATTGAGTACTAAAAAAGGCATAACGTTCGAAATGGTACAATATAGAAGTAGGAGGTTGTTATGAGAGTAGAGACATGGAATGCCAGAGAGGTTCTTTTCAATCCGACAACGGAAGATTTGATCCATGGCAAAACAACAGTTGGAATCGATATTGGTTCGAGACAATCAAAAGCAGTGTTACTGCATGAAGATAAAATCTATGCAGCGATTACAGGAAGTGATGTAAATTCGCAGAAGACAGCGGAGCGTTTGGTAAAACATCTTGTGAAAGAGGCTGAAATCGGACAGGAAGAGATAGATGCAATTTCCGGTACCGGATATGGGCGTGTGGCATTAAATTTTGGAGAAATTCCAACAAAGATTATTACAGAAATTTCATGTCATGCGATGGGCGCACATTTTTTGAATGAAAATACGAAGACAATCATTGATATCGGCGGACAGGATTGCAAAGCCATTAAAATCGATCCGAAAACAGGTCATGTGTTGGAGTTTACGATGAATGACAAGTGTGCAGCAGGAACGGGACGATTTCTGGAAAAGACAGCGGAGATGCTGGATTACAAGGTAGAAGAAATTGGAGAACGTGCATTGGAATCCACAAAACCACTGCAGATCAGTAGTCAGTGCGTGGTGTTCGCGGAATCGGAGATTATTTCTCTGAAAGCGCGCGGAGAGAAACGGGAAGATATCGCGGCAGGAATTCATTACGCGGTTGCAAGACGTGTGCAGAATCTGGTGAAACGTTTGGATTTGGAGCCGGATTTGATTTTCTCCGGCGGTGTATCACATAATCTAGGAATGAGAAAGGCGTTAGAAGAAACGTTAAAGACACCTGTGATCATTCCAAATTTTGACACTGTGTACTGTGGTGCACTGGGAGCTGCGATTTATGCAAAGAAGTAAGCTTGCAGGATACGTTTAGAACAAAAAAGCGTTTTGTAGGAAAGGTTAAAGATAGAAAAAATTGGTTAGGAAGAAATCGTAACGAAACTGCAGGAAACAGAAAGAGGTAGAAAAATGAAGGTAAAAGATATTATCAGCGAATCATTGATTTCGGAAATCGATGATACAACGGTTCTTGGAATCGATATCGGTTCGCGAAATGCAAAAGCAGTATTGCTGCGCAACGGAAATTTGTATACGTCGATCATCGCAACTGGCATCAATATGCAGGATACGGCAGAAGAACTGCTGGAAGATATTTTTGAGCAGGCGCAGGTAACAGAAAAGGATATTCAGTACGTGGTCGGAACCGGTTATGGACGTGTTTCGTTTCAGTTAAAAGGTATTCCGATGGATATTATCACAGAGATTTCATGTCATGCGATGGGGGCGCATTTCTTGAATGAAAATACAAGAACGATCATTGATATCGGCGGGCAGGATGCGAAAGCGATTCAGGTAAATGCGAAAACAGGAAAAGTAGATAAATTTCGCATGAATGATAAATGTGCAGCCGGAACGGGACGATTTTTGGAAAAAGTGGCATCAATTCTAGGGTATACCGTAGAGGAAGTCGGGAAAAAATCGTTGGAATCTACAAAAGCAATTGAAATCAGCAGTCAGTGTGTGGTATTTGCAGAATCCGAAGTAATTTCACTTCGGGCGCAGGGATATTCGTCGGAAGATATTGCGGCGGGAGTACACATGGCATCGGCAAAGCGTGTGATCGGTTTGTTGAATCAGATTCCGCTGGACGAAGATATTGTGTTTACCGGCGGCGTATCGAATAATGTAGGAATGCGCAAAGCATTTGAAACTTTGCTGGGACATAAATTTAAAGAAACAAAGTTGAACATGGTATTTGCAGGTGCTTTGGGTGCAGCTGTTTATGCGCAGCAGTTATTGCGCCACCATAAAGTGCATGCAGACAGTACAAACGTTCAGCAAAAAGTGGATTTTTCTGATTTAGAGAGAAAGATTAATGACGCAGAATTGTCATTTGTAGAGCGTACAGATGTAAAGAAAGTTGGATATCTGTGTACATATACACCGGTGGAACTTTTAAGTGCAGCGGGAATCGCTTCGCTTCGACTGGCAAAATGTGGAACACCGGATGTGGTTTCGCAAGGTGAGATGATCACGAAGAGCGTGTTCTGTGATGTAACGAAAAGTGTCCTTGGATATTTTATGAATCATGATCCATTGTATGAAGCAGTGGATGAGGTTGCGATTTTTTATACCTGCGATTCGATGCGTTCTACATCGGATGCGATTGACAATTATTACAAACCGGTGAAAGGCTATGTCGTTCCGAGAGGAAATAAGAAGGAAAGTGTTCGTGCAATGTTTCGGGATCAGATTCTGGCATTTAAACGAGATATGGAGACACTTTCTGGAAATGTTGTGACGGATGACATTCTAAGAGAGAAAATTCTTCTTTATAAAAATATAAAGACGGTTATTCGCAACATTTCCGAATTACGAAAACAGGCGATTCCGCCATTGTCCGGAAGTGATTTTCTTACAATTACAAGAGCGTATCGGACTTTGCCTGCAGAAGAGCAGCTACCGATCTTAGAAAATTTATATGAGAAATTAAAGAAAGTAAAAAATACAGGAAAGGCACCGGTCCGAATCATGGTTGTCGGTGGTATGATCTCAGATGGAGATCGGACAATTATGGATATCCTGGAAAAAGATCTGAATGTGTCGGTTGTAATTGAAGACCATTGTACCGGATTTAGTCAGTTTGCAAGAGAAAATAACACAAGTTTAGATGATCCGTGGCAGTATCTGGCTAACGAATATCTCGATCAGGCACCTTGTGCAAGACAGAATCCGATTACAGAGCGCGTGGATTTTGCGGCAAATCTGGCAAAAGAATATCAGGTCGATGGAGTAATCCTTACCTATATCAAATTCTGCCCATGCTACGGAATGACAAAAAAATTATTTATTGATAAATTTGAAGAGCTCGGAATTCCGCTTTTGGAGCAGGAAAACAGTTACATGGCAAATGATGCCGGACAGATCAAGACACGTCTGGAAGCTTTTATTGAAGTGATCAAAGAGAAGAAAGGAGCGGATGATTTTGAGTAATTCGACAATACATACGGATTTCGAACCGCAGAATCAGTTGGAATATATTGCCTATAGCAGACAGCAGCATTCCTATTCCAAAGCGGTAAATAAATTATTTGATCTTGCATTAAGTTATATTGATGATGCAGAAAAAGCAAATCGACAGGGACATCAGGCAGTTTGGACCCAGGGCGTTTTTGAGGCACCCCTGTTTTATGCCTGTGATACAATTCCGGTATCGGCGATCGATCTCGGACGTCTGAGCGCCAGAAATTCAAATGAAGTAGCGATCAAAGTCTTTGATCTTCCAAAGGAAACCTGCTCCATGATCTCGGTACTGCTCGGGGAATGGTATCTGCGCAGAGACCAGTCCATTAAAAAAGTAGTTGCATTTAATAATACCTGTGAACCGTTTAACATGGCATATGAGCTGATCAAACAAAAGGGATTTGAGACGTATCGTGTGGAAGGTGTTGTGCTGCCAAAGACGAATTATGACGGCAGATACGATGAGTTGAAGGCATTTTTGGCAAAAGAGTTAAATGACCTTGCTATCTGGCTGACCGGAAAACCGGTGGATGAAGAAAAAATGGCGTTTGAGATCAAGCGCATGAATCGTATTTTGAAAAAAGTGCGAAAAATCATGGATCTGAGAGTAAAGAATCCACTTTATCTGAAGAGTCTGCCAACGATGTTTATGCTGATGGGAAGTGGCCATTATTATGGAAAACCGGAAGAATTTGAAGCAGTACTGGATGAATTGATCGAGGAGATGGAGCATGCAGATTTTGTAGAACCAGTGAACGGAAAAATTATTCCATTAACCTGGTGTGGAGCCAGAGGGCTGGAGTTTGGTGTGTTTAAGGCGATTGATGACTGTGATGGAGCACTGCTCAGCTGGTATACACCAAATCCATATGACAAAGATTGGCGTGAAGACATTCCGCCGTTAGAGAGCATGGCAGAATTTGTTTTAGATTATTTCTTAGTCGGTACACCAGTGAATCAGATTAAAGGAATCGAAAATCTGATGAAGTCGGTAGGTTCGAAAGGCATTTTCTTTTACCATTATGTGGGCTGTGCGTTTGGAGGCATTCATGTGGAAATTTTCCGTGATTACTTTAAAAAGAAAGGTGTACCAAACATTGAGTTGGACGGATGTTTCCAGGTAGGTGCACCGTCCGGACAGCTTTTGACGAGAGTCAGGGCTTTTATTGAAATGTTTGAATAGATTCTGTGGAAAGGAGTTTCGTATGAAAAAGTGGAAAAAGAGAATCGCAGCTGTTTTGGGAGTCAGCCTGCTATTCGCGTTTGTTACAGGATGCGGTTCTGAGAAAACCGACAGTGATACGATCCGTCTGGGCGTGTTTACCGGCGGTGCCGATCAGTTTTTGGCGGTGATCGGCCAGGAGCAGGGCATTTTTGAGAAACACAAGATTCAGATAAAAACAACGGAGTTTGCCTCGGGAATCGGCACGGTTGATGCGATGGTGACCGGACAGGAAGATATGGGTTTGATCACAGACTACGCGGGAGTCAATCGAATCGGAAGTACGAAAGAGGATTGTAACATTAAGATTTTGGCGTGCTATACGACAGCGGACAGTTTCTGGACGTTTTATGCAAATCCGAAACTGGCAACGAGCACAAAAGATCTGGCAAACCAAGGCGTGACGGCAATTCCGGGAACGGCTCTGGATTACTATAATGCGGTGACATTTCAGGATGCAGGCATTGAGAAAAAAGAGCAGAAGCTGGTGAATGTGGACAGTGAGCAGGTTGCGGTCGGTATTATTGCAAATGGTGAGGCAGCGGGCGGATGGCTTTCTGCCGGATCGGCTGCAAAAGCAGAAGCACAGGGACTGAAACCGATTCTTACGATGAAGGATCTTGGGCTTACCGTGGACGGGTATTATGTGGCGAATGATTCGTTTTTAAAGGAAAAAGAGAGTACGGCGGAGGCATTTCTTGCCGCTATCCAGGAGACAGAAAAATGGGTGGCAGATCATCCCGATGACGCAGTAAAAACTATTGAGGAGAAGACGAATATGCCACAAGAGCAGGTGAAAGCATCTCTGCAGGCAAATCATCTGGTGTTAGACCTCGACGATTCGTCTTTAGAACATTTGACGCAGATCAAAAACTGGGCCATTAAAGAAGGCGTCTTCACACAAGACTTTGATATCCAACAATATGTCGATACAAAACCGATTCAGCAGTTAAAATAGTTGTTATTTTTAAATATATCAATCTTGATTTGTCGGGCAAACCACTACATTACTGCTCTCACCACTTTTGGGGCTTTGACGAAAAATATTTCAACCGTGGGGGATTCCAGACACGGACGTTTCCGGCATTTGGCGAGGGGACACAAGGGGAGGGGCTGCTGGCTGGAAAGTGGCTAGACAGAAATGAAGTCGAGTTCGGGTGGGAAAACTTGCGATGCTTGATTTTTCCTGTCTTCCGTAGGTCGGACAGTCTGCACGTATGTGTACGCCAGAGAAAGATTCAAGAACGGATTCTTGCTCTGGCGTACACATACGCACAGTCGGTCCGCCTCACGGCAAGACAGGAAAGGCATCGCAAGTTTCCCCACCCGAGCTCACTATCATTTCTGTCAAAGCCACTTTCCAGCCAGCAGCCCCTCCCCTTGTGTCCCCCCGCCAAATACCGGAAACTGTGATGGGAACCGATAGGTTGAGATGTTTTTTGTTTGAATTTTTGAAAAGTGGCGGGAAGTAATGTCGTGATTTGCTCCGCTATGTTATTGATCAAAAATGTTGAAAAAACAACAATCTCTTGAAGTGAGAGTTAATTGTGCAGGAAGTTCACATTCTATGGATAGTCCTCAGAAACACTGAACATACAATATATTTCAATCGTAAAATTATCTACTCGAAATGAAAATCATAGTAGAAATATGATCGGTCAGATTCCTGCGTTACTGACTCCCTTTTTTATTTTTGACGAAAAACCTCTCAACCAATCGGTTCCAATACACAGTTTCCGGCATTCGTCTGGGAGAGAAGACAGGGGGCGGCTGGTTCAAAAGTGGCTTTGGCAGAAATGATAGTGAGCTCGGACGGGTGGGATTGGGATGCCTTTGCTGTTTTTTCGCTCGGCGGACCGGCTGTGCAAAATTGTACGTGCAAGAAAGAATCCGTTTTTGATTCTTACTTGCACGTACAATTTTGTGCAGACTGTCCGACATTCGAAAA
>JBJENW010000257.1:0-9825 GCA_051880395.1 Lachnospiraceae bacterium
TCGACTTCATTTCTGTCTAGCCAGATCTGTACCCTCCACCCCTGTCGTTGTGTCCACCGGACACTGGAAACGTCCGCGTAGGAAATCCCCTCGGTTGAGATATTTTTCGTCAAAATATCCAAAAAGTGGTGGCTACAAAAATGTAGTGGGAGGCCTATAAAGTAGAACAGCCAGATACTTACACTCATATAAAGCGTCAATGTTTGTGAAAAGTAATCAGCTTTGAATAAATGTTGAGGAAAAAATGTTTAGAGTTGGACAGAACGTAAGGTTTGCGATATACTAAAATAAAAAATGAAGAGGGAAACAATGACAGAAAAAAGACAAGCAAAGGGGGATTAGATACATGGGAAGATTCTTCAATCCGGATAACAGTGCGTTTCAGACGGCAGTAAATTCGGAAATCTATGTCGATAAAACAGGTTTGATCAATTACACAAACCGAGTGCTCAATACGAATCAGGCATTTATCTGCAACAGCAGACCACGTCGTTTTGGAAAATCAATTGCGGCAAATATGTTGGCAGCATACTATAGCAAGGGCTGTGATTCTGAGCAGATGTTTTCCGGCTTTGAGATTAGCGAAGCAGAATCATTTCGGAAAAATCTGAATCAATACGATGTGATTCATCTGGATGTCCAGTGGTGTAAGACACC
Source organism: Lachnospiraceae bacterium (assembly GCA_051880395.1). Lineage (GTDB taxonomy): Bacteria > Bacillota > Clostridia > Lachnospirales > Lachnospiraceae > JBJENW01. Next base: position 658 of record JBJENW010000257.1, read on the forward strand.
GGCAAATGGCGCAGAGAATGTGGTTTCCTACATGCAAAAAAGTGTAATTTCGGAATTAAAGGAAGCGTATCCGGACGTTTTGCGAGAGGATATTAGTTCCTTATCGGAAGCGATGTCTTGTGTATATGAAGCAACAGGAGACAAATTTATCGTGATTATTGATGAATGGGATGTTCTGATCCGTGATGAGGCGAACAATCAAGCTGTGCAGGAAGAGTATATTGATTTTCTGAGGGGAATGTTTAAAGGAATCGAGCCTACAAAATATATCAGTCTTGCGTATCTGACCGGAATCCTGCCGATAAAGAAAGTAAAAACACAGTCAGCGTTGAATAATTTTGATGAATTTACAATGGTGACACCAAATACTCTTGCAAAATATATTGGATTTACCGAGGAAGAAGTGAAGAAATTATGTGAGACATATGATAGAGCGTTTGATGATGTGAAAACCTGGTATGATGGGTATAGACTTTCGGATGATTCGATTTATAATCCCAAAGCGGTTGTCAATGTCATGCTCTGGGGTGAGTTTCAGAGCTACTGGTCGCAGACGGGCACATATGAGTCCATTCGTCCGTTTATCAACATGAATTTTGATGGACTGAAAACTGCAATTTTAACAATGTTATCCGGTGATGAATTGAAAGTAAGAACGACATCGTTTCAAAACGATATGGTAACATTTCGCAATAAGGATGATGTACTGACGCTGCTGATTCATCTGGGTTACCTTGCCTATAATCAAAAAAAGCAGGTTGCCTATATTCCAAACGAAGAAATCCGTAGTGAATTTTTGAGTGCCGTAGAAGAAAATAAGTGGAATGAGTTGATAGAATTTGAATCCAAGTCACGTGAACTGTTAGAGGCAACCCTTGATCTGGATGCAGATGCTGTTGCAGATGGAATCGAGACGATTCATACGGAGTATGCTTCGATGATTCAATACAATAATGAAAATTCCCTCAGTAGTGTGCTGACCATCGCGTATTTAAGCGCGATGCAGTATTATTTTAAGCCGATTCGTGAGCTGCCGACAGGCAGAGGTTTCGCGGATTTCGTCTATATTCCGAAACCGGAATATGTCGAAGACTATCCGGCTTTATTAGTAGAATTGAAATGGAATCAAAATGCCAAAACAGCATTACAGCAGATCAAGGATAAAAAATATCCACAATCCCTTTTGCAATATACCGGAAATCTTTTACTTGTCGGTATTAATTATGATAAAAAGAGCAAGGTGCATCAGTGCGTGATAGAAGCGTATACGAAATAGAAAAAGATGGGGTAAAAATGACAGAATTCGAAGGGGGAAATTAGAATGAATTTAGAATTAAGACATCCAAAAATCACACAGATAAACGACCATATCTGGCTTTTGAATGATAATGATGAGGCAACTTGTTATGTGGTAGCAGGAAAAGAAAAAGCCATGGTGATCGATACCATGTTAGGAATGGTAAATGTAAAAGAAGAAGCACAGAAATTGACAAATCTGCCGCTGATCTGTGTGAATACACATGGGCATGGCGATCATATCGGAGGAAACTGGAGTTTTGATCAGGTACATATGCATCCGGCAGATTTTTTTCTTGTCAAGGAGGCACTTACATTTCCGGAAATTCAGGCGATCATCGCGCAGGAAGGGATTCGATATCCGGAATTTACACCAATTGCAGATGAACAGATCTTTGATCTGGGCGGAGTGGAATTGCAGGCATATGAACTGCCGGGACATACACCGGGAGAAATTGTTTTATTGGATCGGGCAGACCGGATTTTGTTTACTGGTGACGGTGTGATCGAACAGATCTGGATGCAGCTGCCGGAATCGCTTCCGATTCAAACACAGATTCAGAGTATGCAGCGGATTCAGCATTTATGCACTGAGTTTGACACAATTTTGACCGGACACAGCAGAGGACCGGAAAAAGCAGAATTATTTGATGCGCTGCTTGCGGCTGCCATCGATTTAGAGAACGGAAATACAGATCAGGATGTGGAGTATCACTGGTTTGGCGGAACCTGCATGGCGCATCCATATGGAAAAGAACCGAGAAGGATTGTTTATCAGGAAAATACGGAAAAATGAAGGAAAGCGTATGTAGATAACGACATAAAATACATCGGAAGAAGGAGATAGAAATTGAATGAAATAGGGAGAATAGACAATACTGATTTTATGGAAAAATTTCAAAAATCAGAAAATATATTAGAGGATATACAAGCAATTATAGAGGGTTCGCAAAAAGAAGCTTATAGAGCGGTAAATACCATTTTGACACAGAGAAACTGGCTCATTGGTTATCGAATTGCAGAGGAAGAACTTAAGGGCGAAAATCGTGCGGAGTATGGAGCTGAAATTATAAAAAAGCTTTCAAAAAAATTGACGGCAAAATATGGAAAAGGATTCACAAAAACAAATTTATACAGTTTCTATATGTTTTACAGATACTTTCCTAAGATTTTCCACACATCGTGTGGAAAATCTAAAAATCTCTTATCGTGGTCTCATTATCGCACGTTATTGCAAGTAAAAGATGATGTTGCCCGCAAATGGTATGAAAAAGAAGCCTATGAGCAGACATGGAGTGTGCGTACGCTGCAGCGAAATATCAATACCCAATATTATTACAGATTGCTTCAGTCACAGAACAAAGACATCGTGGAACAGGAAATGTTTGCGAAAAACGCCGAGTTTCAGAACGACAAGCTGGAGTTTATCAAAAATCCTGTAATCGCAGAGTTTTTGGGGCTATCGTCTAATACAGATTTCACCGAAACAGAGCTGGAAAGCTGTATTATTTCAAATATTCAGAAATTTCTCATGGAATTAGGAAAAGGGTACGCGTTCGTCGCAAGACAGCAGCATATTAAGACAGAAAAGGAAGATTATTACATTGACCTTGTTTTTTACAATTATATATTAAAGTGTTTTGTGCTGATTGATCTAAAAACTGGAAAAATAACGCATCAGGATGTTGGTCAGATGGATATGTATGTTCGCATGTACGATGAATTGAAAAAGGCAGAGGATGATAATCCAACACTTGGAATTGTGATGTGTACGGAAACCGATGAGGATATTGCAAGGTATTCCGTATTACATGGAAATGAACAGCTGTTTGCTACAAAATATAAGCTGTATTTGCCCACAGAGCAGGAACTGCGAGAAGAAATTGAAACACAAAAAACAATGTTTTATTTGCAACAAAAAGAAAAGGAATAAAAGTTCAAATAAGAAGGAGTATAAATCATGAAGGAAAATTTAAACTGGGCAGTATTAGGAACCGGAGTCATCGCGAATGAAATGGCTCAGGCACTACAAAAAATGGGGAAAAATCTATATGCAGTGGCAAACCGCACGCACGAAAAAGCAGTCGCATTTGCCGAAAAATATGGGGTAAATGTGGTGTATGATCAGATTGATGATTTGTTTGAAGATCCGGATGTGGATATCATTTATATTACGACACCGCACAATACACATTATGCATTTATGAAAAAAGCATTAGAACATGGAAAACATTTATTCGTGGAAAAATCAATCACATTAAACAGCCGAGAACTGGATGAAATGATTGCTCTTGCAGATGAAAAACATCTGATCTTAGCAGAGGCCATGACAATCTGGCATATGCCGCTCTACAAAGAACTGTGGCGGATTGTAAAAAGCGGGGAGCTTGGCAAGGTGCAGATGATCACCATGAATTTTGGCAGCTTCAAGGAATACGATATGAAAAACCGCTTTTTTAACATGGATCTTGCGGGCGGTGCGATGCTCGATATCGGTGTGTATGCGTTGTCAATCGTGCGCAGTTTTATGGATGAAAAACCGGACGAAATCGTAAGTCAGTGGAAACCGTCTCCGACCGGTTCAGACGAGCAGGCAACGATACTTCTGAAAAATCAGGCAGGGCAGATGGCGACGGTTGCGCTTTCCATGCATTCCAAACAGCCGAAACGCGCGATGATCAGCTGCGAAAAAGGGTATATCGAAATTATGGAATATCCAAGAGCAGACAAGGCAATCATCGTAGATGCCGAGACAGGAAAAGTACGCGAAATCGAAAGTGGTGAAACAGTAAATGCGTTGTATTATGAAATGCAGGATATGGAGCAGGCAGTGAAAAGTAGAGATGTATCGGATCTGCATTTGGAATATACGAAAGATGTGATGGATATTATGACAAAATTGAGAAAAGACTGGGATATGAAATATCCGAAGGAGGAGTGGTAAGTAAGAAGGGGGAAAAACAAATGGAAGAAATGATAGAAGTACGTTCCAGTGGAAAAATCAGAGCAAAGGATGGAAAAAACGGACGTGTTCCATATCAGCATCAGACGGAAGCCATGGAGTGTCTGACGAAAATGGATCAGCTGCCGAGCTTTCGAACGATGGTCGTACTGCCGACCGGTGGTGGAAAAACCTATACAGCGACGACCTGGCTGTTACAACATGCAGTCAACCGAAAGAAAAAAGTGCTATGGCTGGCACACAGACAAATGCTGTTGGATCAGGCCGCAGAAGCATTCCAGCAATTTGCTTACGCAGATATTTTAACAAATGCACCTGTATTTTCCTATCGTATTATTTCCGGTGCAGCGGGGCATGATCCATGTATCAATATTCAGCCGGATGATGATGTGTTGATTGTTGGAAAAGACAGTATCGCCCGGAAACTGGAAGAATTGGATCGCTGGCTGGAGGGCCAAAAGGAGTTATATTTTGTGGTGGATGAAGCGCATCATGCAACTGCAAAGACCTACCGGAAAATCATTCAGTATGTAGAGAAAAAAGTGCCGGGGTTGAAGTTGATCGGACTGACAGCCACACCGTTTCGAACTGCAGAGGCAGAAGCCGGTCTTTTGGGGAAAATTTTCCCGGACGGTTTAGATGAGCATGGCATGGTCGTACATAATCAGCGGGGAATTACGTATCAGATTGGACTAAAAACTTTGATCAGTACGCAGATTTTATCTAAACCGAGATTTGAGAGTCTGTATACCGATGAAGATTTTGGAAAAGATGTGGGACTCGATGCCTGGAAAAGTATTCAGAACCGTGATCTTATTCCGGAAGATGTGGCACAGAATATTGTAGAAAGTGCCGGACGAAATCGTCTGATCGTCGATACCTATTTAAAGAAGAAAGAGGCGTATGGACAGACCATCGTGTTTGCAGTTAACGTTGATCATGCAATTGTGCTCAGCGCGCTTTTTAATAAAAACGGAGTCCGGGCAGATTATATCGTATCTTCGGTTCGCGATATGGCGACGGGCGTTACCATTTCACAAAAGGAAAACGAACGGAAACTGCAGGAATATCGGGACGGAAAACTGCAAGTACTGATCAACGTCAATATTTTAACAGAAGGCGTCGATGTACCCCAAACAAAAACGGTATTTCTTGCTCGTCCAACGGTATCCTCAATTTTAATGACACAGATGATCGGAAGGGCTTTACGCGGTACGGCGGCTGGTGGAACAAAAGAAGCATATATTGTTTCGTTTGTGGATAATTGGAATGAGCATATCGCCTGGGTAAATCCAGAAACACTGTTTGACGGGGAAAATGAGTTTTCCGATTCCGATCCCGATACGATCCGGCAGGATGTCCGCCTGATTTCCATTGCAAAAATGCAGGAATTTGCTTCTATTTTAGATGACAGTATCGACACAGAACGGTTGGAAGCGATTCCGTTTGAACAGCGGATTCCGATTGGCATGTATGTGTTCCATTATCTACAGAAAAATGAGACAGAAAGCTTGGATCTTTCCTGTCAGGTGATGGTGTATGATAGCACAAAAGAAGCCTACGAGAAATTGATGCAGGCACTTCCGGAATTATTTTCTTCTTATCAGATCGCGGACGAAGAAATTCCGGAGGAACTTTTGCAGGAGATGGAAGATCAGTGTCATTCCAGTTTCTTTTGCGGAGAGATGATTCCGCCGTATGAAGCGCATGATATCGAGCATATCCTGCAGTATTATGCACAGAAAGAAACGGTTCCGACTTTTTATACATTTGATGAAGTATCCCGCAGAAAGCTGGATGTAAAAGCGATTGCAGAGGAAATTTACAAAAAGGATCTGCGACGTTCGGAGGAAGCAGAATATATCGATCAATTGTGGGAACAGTCTGATGACAATCTTTTGCAGATGTTCTTTGGTAGAAAACGGTACTTTTTGAAACAATTGGAGATTGAGATGTCAAAGCTGCAGCATCCGGAAATATACGAGGATATTCGAAAAAAACAGGTGCAGTATGATAAAAAAGCATTAGAAGATCTGCCACTGGGAGAAATTCGGCAGTATGCGCCGGATTATGAGAAAAAATTGCGGGATGATGCGTTTGCATCTGCCTGGGATGCGAAGAATCGGGTGTATCGCTGCCCGGTTTGCGGGCGGGAGTCAGATAGTCGTGTGCTTTTTCAGGTGGATCACAAGATTCCAATGAATCGTGGCGGAAAAAGTGTAGCGGAAAATCTGCAGATTCTGTGCCGTTTCTGTAATGCAAAGAAAGGGGAACAGTAAGATGGAGGAAATGCTGTATTGCGTGGCGGATCTGGCAGAATTGATCTGTGAGGAGAATATGACAAATTCACAGATGGATACTTTTTTGACGCTTGTCTGGCAGAATGAAAAAGAATATTTGCCACAGGAATACCGCCAAAAGGAGCGGAAATTTTATCTGGATGTGATGGAAGCCGTAGATAATCAGATGGATTGGGACAGCTATCAGAATGAAATGGATCAGGTGAATGCAGACCTGGAGGCAATCGGAAGTGAAACAATTTTGTCTGAGGAAGAATACGAAGAACAATTTCAATACTTTTTTATCCGTATGCGCCTTCGGATTTTGTATCTCGATGGACCGGATTATTGCAGGATGAAAATGCGAACGCTATTGCAGAATTATGGGTATCAGCGCCGGACCAAACATCTGCTGAAATGGATCAAGGAATGTCTGTTTTTTTATCATATAGAAGTAACGATTGCCGGTGGCGAAACATGTGATCTAGAAGAGGTTTCTTTGAATCAGATGCTTGTATTCCGCGTGGTCGGTCATACCGGAAAACGCACATTAGACAGGAAGGAGAAAAAGGAGCAGCTGCCGCGTAATTTTGTTGCGACTGCAGTCTGTAATGGAGTGGAGCATAGGATGATTCTGACAGATCGCTATGGGAGATTTCGTTACAGCTTTTTAACACAAGAGCAGAGAACGGGATTGACAGAACTGACGCTTCCGAATGGGATGACGGGTATGAAAGTTTCTCTGAAAGAACGTTATCCGAATTTGACGGATCTGTTTTATGAGGGAACGGAAGAAGAATGGGAAACCGTTTCGAAAAATATGGATGTTGGAGATATTCAGATACATATAGTGGGATCAAATGGGATAAGATAGGAGGGATTGTTTACGTGATAGATTTCATTGCATTCTGTGTCTTTGCAATCAGTGCAGTTGTCGCAATTGCGTTGGGGGAAGGCAAGAAACTGTGGGAGATATTTACACGATATTTTTAAACGGGAAGAAATATACGAACGCTTGCGTAACGATCTGCGCAAGCGTCCGTATGTTAAAGATTCAAAAATCTGGAAATCTCAGAGAAATCCACATACAAATCTTCATAGATATTTACTTTCACGATAGAATCAAAAGAATATTGTACATTAATAATATCCCCTTCAAAATAATTGACTGTCACAGTTTTTCTGCGCGGATCAACGATCCAGTACTCTCGCACACCATAAGTCTGGTAATAGTAGAGCTTACGGATATAATCATCGGAAGCATTTCCGGGAGAAACGATTTCGATGATAAAATCAGGCGCACCGTTGCACCGTTTCCCATCTAATTTGTCAAAATCGCAGATAATCATCAGATCCGGTTGCACAATGGTAAGCGGATCGTCATTTAATTTTACATCAAACGGAGCATGGAAAACTTTACACAACCCCTTTTTATTTCGAATATATGTGTTCAAAATGGTAGTGAGTTCCGTGGAAAGTGTCTGGTGGATTTCTGACGGACCAGCCATATTGTAAGCAATTCCATCAAAGAGTTCAACGCGGACATCCTCCGGAAGGGATTCATATTGTTCCAACGTGAGAGGATTCGGCGATGGTTGGAATGCTGGCATACGTGTCACTTCCTTTTCTATAAATTTTATGTTATAATCAAGTTTAGTATATCATACCGATTATAAAGTTACAAACAATTTGAGCTGAAAGAAAGTGCAAAAGGTGGAATTTATGAAAATCATGTTGCGGATATTTTGACAAAGTGCGGATATAAACTGAATTATTTCCGAACAGATAACGGTTCGATCGAAGTGGAGTTTTTGATGTCGAAAGAAGCAAAAATCATTCCGATTGAAGTGAAAGCAAAGAACGGTTCGACAATCTTTTATAATTTGCAAAAAAATATACAATAGAGAGGACATCTTATGTTTCAAAAAGAAAAAGAACGGTTAAACCAAATCTTAAAACAGCAATATGGGAAAAAACCCACATCTTCCAATACAAATTTTGATAAAATTTCGATTTACTACAATCTCGTCAAAGAACAGACAACAGAAACGCAGGTGGACGACATCACATGGAACGATCTGGACATGGACCGGATTTTTGCGCGCATGAATGATACGAAATGCTATATTGGGGAGCAGATGTTATATAAACAGCTGCATACCTTAGATCACACATCGTCTGATACGAAGCATCTCGATCAACTGATCGATTATTTTTCCAAACACGAAACAGAACGTTTGGAGATTTCCCGTGAACTGCTCCACATCGGAAAGACGCCGGACAGTTATCATCTGCCCGATTTCCTTTTTCATGCGGATGCGATGAGCACCGGAAAAAACTGGGTGTATCGTATCCTGCAGCTGCTATTGTTTGGCAGTCTCGTTCTTGGAATCGTCCTGCATCAGCCGGTATGCTTTGGTGTCACGTTTTGTACGGCACTCGTCAATCTGGTGATCTATGCATGTATGAAAACAAAATATGAATCTTTGTTGTGCGCGCTTTTGAATATCAAATATATGGTGTCAGTGGCAAAGAAACTGGCAAAGAACGAAACATATCGAACCTATCTTGGAGCGGATCAGTTAGATACAGCTGTAAAGGAACTACATCGCCTGACACATCTGATCGGCA
>JBJENW010000258.1:0-1767 GCA_051880395.1 Lachnospiraceae bacterium
TTTCTTGAAATCAGATACATGATACAATCCCATCACCTCCGCTCACTATAGATTATACACGCTGGTCTATGAGATCGCAATCAAAAATATAGAAAAAATTGGAAGATAATTCTTAGAGTTTATATATTTTTTATAGCTGTAAAATCACCCCTCAATCCATTGAATAAATGCCGTCTTATCCGAACTACTGTACCCGGCATTTCGATAGAATTGCAGTGTGCTTTCTTCTTTTGATCCGGTAAGCAGCATCATCTTGTAGCAATGATTTTCCTCAGAAATCTGCCTTGCAAAATTCAAACACGCCGTTGCATACCCTTTCTTTCGATAGTCCTTGTGCGTTACCACATTTTCAATAAATGCATATGGTCGTACATTTCTTGTTAGGTTCGGGATAATGACACAAACACAGGATGCCACAATTTTTCCATCCACTTCACAAATAATCAGATGATGATTCTCATCATTCAAAATAGCATCCCAAGTTTTTCTTAAATCATCTGAATCCTCCGGCACACTTGTCTCGTGAAGAAACAGATACAGCTGCAAAATTTCTTTCAAATCACTTCTCTTTGCTTCTCTGACCATAATCAATTCCTCCTCATCGAATATCTACTCCATCTTGTCGTTAGATCAACGAAAAATTTGTAAAACTATCTGCCTTTGAAACACCGTCCGCATGAAGATATACATCCATACGCGTCACCCCGTCTTCTTCATACACATGCTCAAAACAGGGCAGTATTCCCTCCTTTGATTTTTCACGAAAACCATTTGTCTGCAAAAACTCCAGTATCTTTTTATAGGCATTGGGAATGCGTTCAAAAGCTGCTGCAAAAGGATCATATATTGTAATTTCGGTCTTCTGGCAAAATCCAATCTTTCTTTTCGTTAGATTTTACAGTTCCAACGAAATACCATATATTTTCAAATCTACTTTTCCATTTACAACTTCCACGCCCTCCTGCCGCAGCAGTTTTGCCTGAGCATCGGCACCTCCAAACGCAAATGCACCCGCAAGTTCCCCTTTTGCATTGACCACACGAAAGCAGGGAATATGCTCCGGGTCCGGATTTTTATGCAGTGCATTTCCAACGGCACGCGCCATCTTTTTATCTCCTGCAAGTTCTGCGACCTGACCATACGTCGCTACATGGCCTTTTGGAATTTTCTTTACTGCTTCATATATCCGCTTCGTTGGACTATCCGTCACAAGATCATAGCTTTCTGCAATCATCCGTTTCACATCCACATCCGGAATGGTCCCGTCTAAAATAATGGTATTCCAATGCTCTTTGTTCTGGTGATATCCCGGGATTACTGCGTCATACGCCTGCCTCCAGAATTCACGCCACTGTGGATCGACCTTCACATTCAGATTGACAAATCCATCCTTCTCATACGTCCATAAGAAGGCTTTTTTGCTTCCTTTCACACGAACCAACTGCCAGTTTTCGTCATGAAACGGTGCTTCCTGATAGGTATTCGGAAAAGAAAGCGCATATCTTAAAGCTTCTTCACGTGTTTTCATCTACTTTTCCTCCATTCTCTCCTGCTGTTTTTTCATTTAGAATACCACAACATGCTCCATTTTCCAATCTTTTCACATTCTCTAATGCCATATCATGTGTCATCTGTTGCTATTCAAACATTACGCTTTATATGAGCGTAAGTCTTTGCGAGCTCTACTTTATTGGTCTCCCACTACGTTATCTTTTCCACTACTTTTTGGGCATTTTGACGAAAAATATCTCAACCGGGGGGATTTCC
>JBJENW010000259.1:0-1764 GCA_051880395.1 Lachnospiraceae bacterium
GTAACAATAAGATCTGAATGCTTAAAAGCTTCTTTGATTCTATCTGCAACAGTTTGCGCATCATCTTCTGCACGTCCTTTCTCTGAAATCACGATTCCCCATGATTTTAGTCTTGTCACAAGTGTATAAAGATTTGAGTCATAGATCTTTCCGGGCAAAAGTTCCTCACCGGGAAGGACGATTTCATCTCCGGTTGTGATCACTGATATTTTCGGAAGTCTGTAAGCCTTCACACTTTCGAGCCCGAGACTCGCAAGGACTCCTGCCTCCACTGCGCCAATCGCTGTCCCTTTTTTCAAAAGCACTGCCCCTGCCTGATAATCCTCTCCCTCAAAACAATAATTCTGGTGATGCTGTATTTCTTCATAGATTTCCACCCGGTCTTCTCCGTAATCCGTATCTTCCTGTCCCACTACACAGTCGGCACCTTCCGGTATGGGAGCACCTGTCATAATCCTCACTGCCATGCCACTCTCTACTATTTTTTCCGTCACATGACCAGCATCCACTTCATCAATCACAGTCAATGACACCGGATGCTCTCTCGAAGCACCTGTGAGATCCTCACTTCTTACTGCATAGCCATCCAGTGGAGAACGGTCAAAAGGCGGCTGATTTCTTTTTGCCACTACATCCTCAGCAAGCACTCTTCCTGATACATCCCACAGAGATACCGTTTCACTCTCTTCAATTTTTTCTACTCTTTCAAGAAGGAGATTCAAAGCATCATTCAACAATAGACCATCCATAATTTTCTCCTTATCTACAGTTCTTTATAATAAATTTCTCTATTTCAAAGATGAAACATTCTCTATATTCTGATAATCTTCTATCGTATTGATATTTTTTAGCATCCGTTCAAATTTTTCCTGCCCGGTAACATCGACATAATTAATATCCAGCTTTTTCAGAACATCCGTCAGACGATAATTTCCGTTTTTGATTTGTTCTCCTAAAACAGGCAGGATATCCTTTTTATAAATTGCAGCCAGCGGATGCTTCTTTCCTACTGTCACAGGGACAACTCCGTCAAAATCCTTTAATTCTTCGCTTAAATAAGTGAAAAACTCTGCTTCCAAGAAAGGCATATCGCATGCTGCAACCATCAAAGTATCGGACTCACATGCCTTCAATCCTGCATGAATCCCTCCAATCGGACCGCATTCCGGATATTCATCTGTAACAATCCGGCATCCAGCGTATTTCGCGTAAATCTTTGTTCCATATGAAACCCAGATCCGATCTGCTATTTTTCCCATCTCACCAATCAGTCGCTCCATAAAAGAATTGTCTTCATATGTAAGAAACCCTTTATGGCTGCCTCCCATGCGGGAGCTCTTTCCACCCGCCAAAATCAATCCATCCATATCTTAACTCTCCCCGCATTTCACTTTCTCCATCTTCACTTATCTATCATGAACTTGCTAAGAAAAACAAAAAAGCAGTAAAAAGACATAAAGTCCCCTACTGCTTTTGGACGCACTACGGCCACTTCATGCTCTTTTTTTCAAATAAGGAAGGCTCAGACGTTTCCCTCTAAACCCCGGGGACGAATCTTCGTCCCGGCTCAGTATCATATCCTCATGACTTAGATACTTTCGCTCAAAGAACAGTTTCTATAAGCTTATTCTATTTTCACAAATCCTTTGTTCTATGATAAAAAATTATCTAACAAAAACAATTCATTATCTTACAAATATAATTCGTTTGGCTTTCTGCCACTGCATACTTTTTTCATACCTTGTGATGCCATAAACAGCATTA
>JBJENW010000260.1:0-1758 GCA_051880395.1 Lachnospiraceae bacterium
GATACATCCATTATACTTAAAGCAGCAAAAATGAGCAAGGACAAGTCGTTTGAAACAGCACTGATAGGTACATTTTATTATTGTGGTCTTGTTTTTACGAAATCTCAAAAAAAGTGTTTTATCCACATTTGTCCGATTTGCAGATGTGTTTCAGGAAACTTATCCACATCCTATATGCCTGGTCTTCCTTTTTTTCGTTTTTTGTGGATATTTTTTTGAATTTCATCTTCCCATCGACCACTTCCTTTGGTATAATACATTCAGTTGTCAGATATGCTTTGCGTATCTGCTGGTGATATATCTTCTCTTGTTAGTTGCCGACCAAAGCTGGCTAACAAGTCAGAAGATATATTTTTTTCTGTCTTTTTTATCCCGATCTTTTTTAATTCCCTGTAAACATATAACTGCCGGAAAATATCCGCTATCTGTGTGATCAGGTAATGATTCTTCAATGCATTGGCATTCTGGCTGTTCGCGTGTTCCAGGTCATATCTCAGATTCTTTTGAGTATTAAATCCTTCGTTTTCTATCTGCCAGCGTTTCCTTCCAGTACAAGCCAGATCAAACGCATTTTCTTCGGTTACCGTTAGATTTGTCAGCCATTGGAATTTTACTGTTATAATCTCACCCTTCTTTACCTTCTTTTCTTCAAATCTTAGTACATTTACATTATGCTTTTTGTAGCCAATCTCATTTACAAACTCTGTTTTTCCTTTTTTCCCATGTCCTTTTTCCGGAATCGCTTCATATTCTTCCATAATACTGGGGATACTTCCTGTTTTATAGCGTATGATGTAATCCCAATGATACTCTTTGCAGATATCGAAAACCGGTTCGCCTGCGTAAAGACTGTCACACAGCAAGAGTATCGGCAGTCTTGGAAAATCTCTTTTCATCCGTTCAGCAAGTCTCTTAAACGCCTTACTTTCACAGTCCTGCTTCATCTGCTCTGCATTCATCTTTTTCTGACGTTCTGCATCTTCCGCATTATTTTCTATGAATTCCGTATCAAAACTGACAATCATATCTTCACCCAGAACAATCTTAGCTTCCAGTGCCATTCTGTACCATACATATCTTTTACTTCCATCTTCCCGCTTGTATTCCCGACACATACAGAATTCATCCTTTTGCTCCTTGTAAGTCTGAAGCCATGTGCCGTCAACAATGATCATCCACTTTTTATGGAATCTCGCATCATCAAATGTCTTCATACGGATCAGGTGATATATGATATCCTTCCGAACTTTCTGTAATTCAGATGTATCCAATCTTTCCAGAAATTCATTCAAAGTAACATAATGAGGAAGTTCTTCATTATGATTTCCAGTAAAGGCAGAAATGTTCTGAATACAGTTCTCATCATTAAAAACTGCTGTCATACGCTGCATACTTGTAATTCCACAGAGATTTTTCACCATACCCATTCCCAAAAGTGTGGCACAGTTATATGTTGTGTAACGGTTATCCCGTGGATCATCAACTGCATTCAGACGGTTCTGAAGATCTGCATAAAAATGCTTCTGTGTATTTATCAAACCCTTTACTGGCTCTTTCTCTAATTTTTTTAATAATCTTTGTTCTTTTCTCTTCATGGTAAAATCCTTTGCGAAAAACTTTTTCTATGATTTTACCATGAAGTAAGCTCAAACAATAGTTTACAGCGAAATTTAGTGCGAAATAAACTTACTTTTCAATGCTGTGTTTGAAAGAGGTGACCGTATGGATGCAGCCAAAAGAATCCAGCTGATCAGAACC
>JBJENW010000261.1:0-9661 GCA_051880395.1 Lachnospiraceae bacterium
CCGCCCCCGCCTTGCGCACCCAGCCGAATTCCGGAAACTGTGTATCGGAAACGGTGGGTTGAGCTATTCAGTACACTGGAATTTCGCAAGATTTTTGTAGTCTTTTATTCAGAAAAAGCAATACAAAACATACATATATTGGTCGAAACATTGTCTAAATATCCAAAAAAATGTTCCATACGGAATATTTTTATAAATTCACAAGTACGTTCCGTTTGCAACACTTTTTCACCCAAGAAACAGATCTCAGCCTACCGTTTCCAATACACAGTTTCCGGGATTCGGGCAGGCGCAGAACACGGGGCGGCATCTTACAGAGTGGCTTTGACAGAAATGATAGTAAGTTTTGACGGGCAGTTCTGCGATGCCTTTGCTGTTTTTTGATTGTTGAACAAACGGTGCATTCTGTCCGCCCGGAAAAGAATCCGTTTTTGATTCTTAGCCGGGCGAACAGGATGTGCCGGTTGTCCAACCTTCAAAAAACAGCAAAAATAAAGCATCGCAGAACTGCCCGTCAAAACTTCCTTCATGTCTGTCTAGCCACACTGGAAGATGCCGCCCTGTGGTCTGTGCCTGCCCGAATCCTGGAAACGTCCGTAAAGAAATCCCCCAGGCTGAGATCTGTTTCGCCAAGCCACCCCCAAAGAGTAGTGGAGTCGATACCGTTTCGGGTGGCCAACAAAGTACCGCCTGCAACGTTTACGCTCATATAAAGTAAAATAGTAATAATGTGGAAACTTAAGAAAAGAAACTAGGAATTTCCATATAGGTATGATAAACTGAAAACAGAAAAAGATAAGGGGGGGCAATATGAAAAAAGAACTCATCAATTTTATTGATATTTCAAAATCGTACGATCACAATCTGATTTTAGATGAATTTAATCTGACGGTACGGGAAAATGAATTCGTCACTCTGCTCGGTCCGTCCGGATGCGGCAAAACGACAACCCTACGCCTGCTCGGTGGTTTTGAGACACCGGATGAGGGAAAGATTCTTTTTGACGGAGAGGATATCACAAATCTTCCGGCAAATAAGCGAAAATTAAATACCGTTTTTCAAAAATATTCCTTATTTCCGCATATGACGATCGCGGAAAATATCGCATTTGGTTTAAAGATCAGTAAGAAAAGTAAATCCTACATCAAAGATAAAATTGACTATGCCCTGAAATTGGTAAATTTGGAGGGATACGGGGACCGAACGGTCGATTCCATCAGCGGTGGTCAGCAGCAGCGGATCGCCATCGCGCGGGCAATCGTAAACGAACCGAAAGTGCTGCTTTTAGACGAACCGTTAGGAGCACTGGATTTAAAGCTGCGCCAAAATATGCAGTATGAACTGATTCGGCTAAAAGAGGAACTTGGCATCACCTTTTTATATGTCACTCACGACCAGGAAGAGGCACTTACCATGTCGGATTCCATCGTGGTCATGAATCAGGGCTATATCCAGCAGATCGGGACACCGGAAGAAATCTATAATGAACCGCAGAATGCCTTCGTCGCAGATTTTATCGGCTACAGCAATATTATCGACGGTCTGATGATCCACGATGAGCTCGTGGAAATCCTCGGCGTAAAAATGGCATGCGTGGATAAAGGTTTCGGAGAAAACAAACCCGTAGATGTCGTCATCCGCCCAGAAGATGTCGAACTGGTAAAACCAGAAGAAGGCTATATGACCGGAGATGTGATCTCTTTGATCTTTAAAGGCGTACATTATGAACTGGAAGTGCAGGCGAACGGCTACACTTGGATGGTGCATACAACAAAGTATGTTCCGGTGGGAACGCATGTGGGAATTCGCGTGATTCCGTTTAATATTCAGATCATGAACAAACCGGAATCCTCCGATGAAAAGGCGGTGGAAATCGATGAGTAGATGGAAAAATTTAAAAACACAACTTTTGGCTGGCCCTTATCTAATTTGGATCATCGGCTTTATTCTGCTCCCGATGCTCATGATCTTTCTGTACGCATTTACGAATTCCAACGGGACCTTTTCCCTGCAGTATCTCTCTGCAATTACGACAAAAACAAATCTGCGTGCACTCGGATTATCGCTGAAACTCGGATTGATCGCAACGGGAATCTGCCTTTTGCTTTCTTACCCACTCGCCATGATCCTCAGCAGTTTTCATTTTAAACACCAGAATTTCGTCGTGTTTCTTTTCATGCTTCCGATGTGGATGAATTTTCTTTTGCGTATCATGGCGTGGAAACTGCTGCTTTCGAAAAACGGCGTGTTTAATTCCGTCTTACACACACTCGGTCTCGGCTCCATTGAAATTTTGTACTCGCCGACCGCCGTTGTACTCGGCATGATCTACGATTACCTGCCGTTTATGCTTTTGCCGATCTACAACTCCATGATGCGAATCCGAAAAGATATCATCGAGGCGGCAAAAGACCTCGGAGCGGGAAATCTTACGATCTTTTTCAAAATTATTCTGCCGCTTACCGTATCCGGTGTCATCAGTGGAATCGTCATGGTCTTTGTTCCGGCACTGACTTCTTTTGCGATCTCGGATATTCTTGGCGGCGGAAAAGTGCTTTTGGTCGGAAACGTGATCGAACAGGATTTCATGCAGGGGATGCAATGGAATGCCGGAAGTGCCCTGTCATTTGTTCTGATGATCTTTGTTTTGATCAGCATGACGTTTGTAAATCACTTTGACAAGGAAGGGGGAACTGTGACATGGTAAAAAAAGGCTTATCCCGCCTCTATATGGCATTGATCTTTCTGTTTTTATATTTACCGATTCTCGTACTGATCGTGCTGTCGTTTAACGATTCGAAGTCCAAGGTCTCGTGGGGCGGCTTTACTTTAAAATGGTACCGAAACTGTTTTCACGATGAGACGATCATGACCGCATTTTTCACAACCATTCAGATTACATTTGCGGCAGCGATTCTTTCCACCGTAATCGGAACCCTGGCCGCGATCGGAATCAGCGCGATGCGCGCCAAAAGCCGGGCGATCTATCTGGGTGCTACAAATATCCCGCTTTTAAACGCCGATATCGTCACCGGTATCTCCATGATGCTCTTATTTGTAAAATTTTTGGACCTTGGATTTGTGACCGTTTTGATCGCCCACATTACCTTTAATATCCCGTATGTGATCTTAAATGTCCTTCCAAAACTAAAGGAGGCAAACAAGGCAACTTACGAGGCAGCGCTCGACTTAGGCGCCTCCCCTTTGTATGCATTTTATAAGGTGACCTGGCCGGAGATCCGCGCGGGTGTATTTTCCGGATTTCTCATGGCGGTCACGATGTCTTTGGATGACTTCAGTATCACCTACTTTACAAAAGGTCCCGGTGTCAATACCCTTTCCACCATGCTCTACACCGAGCTGCGAAAAGGAATCAACCCGGAACTCTATGCTCTTTCGACAATCTTATTTGGTGCCGTTTTCCTTCTATTATTCTTTATGAATTTTGATGTCAAAAAGGGGAAAAAACGGACGATGAAGGGAGGCGAGGCCGTATGAAAAAAAGATGTTTCCTTTTATTGAGCATATCCTTATTTTTTGTCTCCTGCCTTACCGCTTGCGAAAAAAACAACAAGCCGACCGAAAAGCAGGGGGAGACCCTTACGGTTTTAAACTACGGAAAATATTTCGACCCGGATGCCCTTCAGCAATTTGAAGACGAGACCGGCATCACCATAAAATACGAAGAATACGAAAGCCCGGAGGAAATGTATACCAAATACAAATCCGGTTCGATTGCCTACGATCTAATCTGTACCTCGGACTATATGATCGACCGCCTGATTCGGGAAGGCGAAGTGAAAAAATTGGATGCATCAAAACTTTCCAATTATGCGAATATCGACCCGGAAGTGCTTTCTCTTAGCAGCTCCTTTGACCCAGAGCAGTGCTATACGATTCCCTATTTTTATGGAACCGTCGGCATTTTATATAATAAAAAAATGGTCGATCCCTCTGAAGTGCAATCATGGGATATCCTGTGGAATCCCAAATATAAAAATGAGATCATTCAGGAAAATTCTGTCCGGGACGCTTTTTTACCGGCGCAGAAAAAACTAGGATATTCCCTCAACAGCACAGATCGGAAAGAACTTCGAAATGCACTGGATCTTTTGATCGAACAGAAACCTCTTGTCTATGCGTATATGGTCGATGAAACCGGCGATGAGATGATCGCAGAAAACGCGGCTCTTGCGGTCTTATATTCGGGCGAAGCTGCCTACGCAATGGATTTCAACGAGAATCTCGACTATGCCGTCCCAAAAGAAGGCTCGAATGTCTGGATCGACTCCTGGTTTCTGCCGAAAACCTGCAAAAATGAAACGGGCGCGCATGAATTTCTTGATTTTCTCTGCCGCGATGACATCGCCATGAAAAATTTTGACTATGTCTATTATACGTCTCCGATTCTCTCCGTAAAGGAAGAACAGGACGAAGAGACCAAGCAGGATGAGGTGATCAATCCGAGCAAAGAAACGCTCGACCGTTGCGAAGTATACCGCTCCCTCAGCGAAAAAGATTCGTCCTACTACAGCAACCTATGGCAGGAACTAAAATCCATCCAGTAAGCGAATGTTCAACGAACAGATCTCAGCCGGGGGATTCCTATGCGGACGTTTCCGGGATTCGGACAGGCGCAGGACACGGGGCGGCAGCTTCCAGAGGGGCCAGACAGAAATGAAGTCAAGTTGCGGATGGGCGGTTTTACGATGCTTTATTTTTGCTGTTTTTTGAAGGTTGGACAAACGGCACATGTTGTTCGCCCGGCTAAGAATCAAAAACGGATTCTTTTCCGGTCGGACAACATGCACCATTTCTCCAACAATCAAAAAACAACAAAGGCATCGTAAAACCACCCATCCGAACTTACTAACATTTCTGTCAAGGCCCCTCTGGAAGCTACCGCCCCGTGTCCTGCGCCTGTCCGAATCCCGGAAACTGTGTACTGAAAACGATAGGCTGAGATATTTCTCGTCAAATCCCCCAATTGTCCTTTTATTATTTAAGAATGGATTTGTAATAGTTTCCGAAATCAGCAAGTGCGTCGATCACAGGCAGCATTGTCCGCCCGAGATCTGTCAGCCCATACTCGACCCTTTGGGGCACTTCCTGATAATCGTGACGATAGACAATTCCATCCTCGATCATCTGCCGCAGACTGTCGGTCAACACCTTATGCGAAATTCCATCCAGATCTCTCAGCAATTCATTGAACCTCCAAGGACGTCCTTTCAGATTTCGCAGAATCAAAAGTTTCCATTTTCCACCGATCAATGAGACGGCAGTTGCTACCGGGCAATCCGGTAATTCATTTTTTGTTTTCATATTTTTCATTCCCTCGCAATTAGATGATAACATACATTCCAAAAAAATACATGGTTATAAAAAAGTGCGTACTTGTTTTTGTGTCTGTCTGGGAATACACTACAGTCAAGCGAAAAAAAATGCAAAAATTTATGGAGGTGCATACTATGGCAAATTACACGAAAACAACGATTGGAAACGAAGGCAGAGTAGAACTTCACGAAACGCTTGCTTTAACCGGTGCTGAGGTCAGCATCAATCAGCTCCCTGCAGGTGCCTGTGTCCCATTCGTTCATTCGCACAAGAACAATGAAGAAATTTACGGAATCCTTTCCGGTAAAGGAAAAGCTGTGATTGACGCTGAAGAAATTGCGCTTTGTGCAGGCGATTGGTTAAAGATTACTCCCGCAGCAAAACGGCAGTTCTTTGCAGCAAAAGACTCTGGAATCGTTTTTGTCTGCATTCAGGTAAAAGAAAATTCGCTGGATGGTTTCACAGCCGCCGATGCCGTGATGTGTTAATCTCATCCTCAAACTCATCCGCGTGCTTTTTGAAGAAATCATAGAAATATTTTACATTTTCCAGTTCACTCCATTTGCAGACATCATACTCTTTCGTATCTAAATTATAGATCTTGGTATTCAGTGTCCCCAGCATAAAGGGCGAATGGGTAGCGATAATAAATTGACAGCACAACAGACGTGCCATTTTATTAATTTCTTCTGCCAGTCGAACCTGATTTGCCGGAGACAGTGATACCTCCGGCTCATCCAACAGATATAGTGCATCCGGCTGTAGATATTCATCAAAATACTGTAAAGAAGTTTCTCCATTGGAGTACTTCTCCTGTCCAAATTCCACATACTCCTGCTGTCTACAGCCTTCTTTTGAAGTCAAAAAGTCTCTTGCCTCTTTATATGTCATCCCATTCTGCACATAATCATAAAGCATCCCCTCGGATAAAACCTGCCTCTGCTGCACTTTCTTGATATTGTAAAGAATATCCTCACTCTTGATGTATCTGCTATTGGGGGGAATTTCCTGAAAAGTTCTCCCATCTTCATCCTCCCCATAGCTGAAAGAGCATTCCTCGGAAAATGCCCCACAATAGTCAACCGCTCCAAAAGAGTTGCTGGTGGCATATTCTTTTCCCTTTAGTTTTAACTTATTTGCAATAATATTTAAAATCGTTGACTTCCCAGATCCATTATTTCCATAAAGAACCGTTATAGGCGAAAACACAAACGGTTCCATGTCTTTACCTCGAAAAACATTGTATGGGTAGATATTCGGGTTCGTTACTTCTTTTTCACTTAATTTAAAACTGCTTAAGTAGATCATTCATATAATTCCTTCTCTCATAAACACTTTTATAGGTTATTTTCAATTCAATCATTTCCAAATTCGTTACCTTTTTATTACGTTTCTTTTATTATCATAACATATACATTCCGGTCAGCCAACGCTGTTTTATCAAAAAACAACATACGGCAGCGTTACTGTTCACTCTTACGCCGTTCTCAGTAACAAATCCAGCCCATTTAAAGTTCGCCTACGGCGAAGGGGCTGGATTTTGACTGTTGATCTTTATTGGCCCGTAGCCTTGCAGCTAAGTGCAAGACTCGGGAATAAACAGTAACACAGCAGCCACCCAACAGCAACAAATAAAGATTTTTCATTTTAATCACAAAAAGAAATATGATATACTGTTTCTATACAAATACATAAAAAGGAGTTTTTCTATGGATAAAAAATTACGCCAAAATCTTGGCCTGATCACCTTCGGTGTGATCCTGTTTGCCGCTGTGATGAATTTCAATCATGTCTGTAAATTTTTGCAGAATACTGCAGGTATTTTTCTGCCACTGATGATCGGATTTCTGCTCGCATTTGTGCTGTCTGTTCCGATGAAAGGATTTGAAAAACTGTTGAAAAAAATCTGCCGAAAAGCCAATATTCGGCTAAGAGAAAAAAATGTCCCACTGATCAGTCTGCTTTTGACGCTCTTTAGCATCATACTGATTCTCGTTCTGGTCTGTACGCTGGTTATCCCGCAGATTGTAATTTCAGTCAAGAGCATTGCCGATCTGCTACAGGAAAAGTGGCCTGAGTGGGCGGTCATTTTAAAAAGCTATAATATTGATACGGCACCGATTGCCAAATGGATGAAAAATTTAGACATCCAGAATCTGATCAAAAATATCGCGAGCAATGCCGGTGTGGTTCTAAATACCATCGCAGGAACCGCGGCTTCTACGGTATCTGGGATTGTCACCGCAGGCATCGCATTTGTCATTACCTTCTATGTCCTGTTGAGTAAAAAAGACCTAACAAGACAGAGTAAAAAATTATTGTATGCCTATCTAAAAAAAGAATGGGCCGACCAGATCATTTCCGTTGCCCGCCTGGCCAACGAAATCTACACAAAATTTTTCTCCGGGCAATGTGTGGAATCCGTCATTTTGGGTGTCCTGATGTTTTTGGCCTTCACCATTTTCCGACTTCCATATGCCGGACTGATTGCTGTACTAACCTGTGTCTGCGCCTTTATTCCATATATCGGAGCATTTTTCTCCTGCGGTGTCGGGGTACTTTTAACGCTGATTTCCAGCCCGATGCAGGCGATCATGTGTTTCATCGTCTACCAGGTCGTACAATTTATTGAAAATCAGTTTATTTATCCACGCGTGGTCGGAAATTCCGTTGGGTTATCCCCACTTTTGACCTTACTTGCCGCCCTGTTTGGTGGAAAACTGTTCGGTCTTGTCGGCATGATCTTTTTTATCCCGCTGACTGCGGTCATTTATACATTGATCAAAAAACATGCCAACCGAAAACTAGAAGAAAAACAGATCACCCTCTGATTTTTTTCACACAGCTCATACAAGTCGGCACGATGTACAGGCAAGCCGAAACCCAGGCGGTCTGATCCGCAAAACAGATCGCACTGTAGCCAAACAACGGAACAAAAACCAGACTTACCACGATACGCGCGATCATCTCCGTCACACCGGAGAAGACCGCCCGTCCGGAAAAGCCAAGCCCCTGCACCGTCATCCGACAGATATTTAAAATTCCGAGACTCCAGAAAAAGAATCCCATACAACGCAAATATTTTGCCGAAGCATCCAACACATCCGCCGCTTTTGCACTTACAAACAACATCGAAAGCGTTCTTCCGGCAAAGATCAAGACCAATCCGGCACAGAGTCCATAAATCACGCCCATCGCCACTCCCTGCCGGATTCCTTTTTTTATCCGGTCTATTTTCCCTGCTCCCAGATTCTGCCCGCAGAATACCGATACGGCTGTCGCAAACGCATCAAATGGACACATCACAAACTGCTTGATGCGCATACCCGCTGTGAATCCGGAAACATAAATACTTCCAAGACCATTATTCGCCGACTGCATCACCATACTTCCGATCGCTGTGATCGAATACTGCATTCCCATTGGAATTCCCATCCAGAGCATTGTTTTTATCCCGTCTTTTTGTATCTGCAAATCCTCTTTTTTTAATCGCAACTCCGGAATCTTCTTCCACATGAAGACCAGACACAAAATTCCGCTGACCGCCTGCGCCGTGATCGTTGCGATGGCCGCTCCCGCGCATCCCCACTTTAAAACGAGAATGCAGAATAAATCCAGAAAAATATTCAAAATCGTAGAAAATGCGAGCAGAATAAACGGTGTTTTGCTGTCTCCGACTGCCCGCAAAATACTGGCCAGCAAGTTATACAAAAGCGTAAATGGGATTCCTAGAAACAGGACCAAAAGATACTGGTATGCCCCCGAAAAAATATTTTCCGGTGTCGATAACAGATGCAGAATCTGTGGGCAGAGTAGCGCACATCCGGTCGTAAGAATCACGGCAAAAACCCCAGTCAAAACCATTGCATGAAACATACTGTTTCGCATTTCTTTTTGATTTCCGGCTCCAAATTTCTGCGCGATCGGAACGCCAAACCCACAACAGATTCCCATACAAAATCCGATCACGAGAAACTGCACACTGCTCGATGCCCCCACACTGGCAAGCGCCTCTGTTCCAAGAATCCGCCCAACGATCGCCGCATCAATGATGTTATAGGTCTGCTGCAATAAATTTCCCACCAATAATGGAAGAGCAAACTGTAAAATCAAAGGAAACGTCTTTCCTTCTGTCATGCTTTTTGTCATTCATTCCACTTCCTTTTTTCTCTTTATAACTCCGCAATCATTATACTACAATCTCTACAAAATGGAAGTTATTCTCTCTTAAAATCCACGGTAAACGCAAGCTTTTTGTCTGTAAACGCGCTTACGCTTTATATGGGCGTAAGTGTTGCAACCATTAATTTATCGGCTACCCGAA
>JBJENW010000262.1:0-49208 GCA_051880395.1 Lachnospiraceae bacterium
TCCAAAAAAGTAGTGGGCAGATGAACGTAGTGGTTAGCCCGACAAATAGAAATTTAATATCTTTCAATTACACATATCATCTGCAAAAATTCCGTATCCCTGCTGGGGATCCCGGATGAATACATGTGTTACTGCCCCGATGAGTTTTCCGTTCTGAAGTATCGGAGAGCCGCTCATTCCCTGCACGATTCCGCCGGTGGTTTTGATCAGGCGGGAATCTGTTACGCGAAACAGGATATCTTTTTCTTCTTTACTCTGAAAATCCAGATCCAGGATCTCAATTTCATACAGTTTTCGACTTCCATCCACATACGAAAGAATCTGCGCCTTTCCTCTTCGAATTTCCTGTTTTCTGCCGAGCAGAACTTCTTTCTCTTGCGAAAGTTCTTCCGGAATCTTATCCAGTTTTCCATAAATTCCACTTTCACGGTTTCCATCCACACTCCCCAGACAATGATCCTTTTCGTAATCGATCAGACCAGACAGTTCTCCCGGTGTGCCGGCCTCTCCTTTTTGAATGTGTGAAATTTGAATCTGATACAGTTTTCCCTTTGAGACCTGCAGCATCTGGTTTGTATCATAATCACTGACACAATGTCCTAATGCAGCATATTGCCTGTTTTTATCGTAAAATGTCAGTGTCCCGACCCCTGCCAGGTCATCCCGCACCCAGATGCCCAGTTTACAGGTTCCATCCTTTGTTTTTACTACTGGAATATCCACAGAATATTTTTTTTCATTTCGAACCAGCTCTATTTCTACCTTCTCTCCCTGCGCCAGATCATAAGAGGATAGAAGTTTTAAAATGTCTTCTTTTTCAGAAATCGGCTGTCCGGCTGCCGCAGTGATGTAATCTCCCGGATACACCAGATTTTTTGCCGGTGTTACCGTCTGTCCATCTGCAGCCGTCACATCTCCCACACCAATGACAAGCACGCCTTTTGTCTGCGCATAAATACCGACCGGAATCCCACCTGGAATCACATACTTCTGCTCGCACTGCTGCACCTGTATCGTCTTGACAGGCAAAAGTCCAAATAATTTACAACTATACATCTTATTTCCTACATACGCGTAATTCTGTGGTCTCTGCCCGAAAAATGCTTCCTCCACCTTTTCCTGAGGCGTCACTGTCACCGGTGCACAAAGAGAAATTTCCTGGTTGAAATCGGTCACATAGAGTTTGTCCGGAATATGATGTAAAAATAAATTTGTACTTAAAAAAAAGAGGGCAGCGATTCCAACGGAAAATGCTGCCACACGATGTTTCTGATACCACACAAAACATGATTTTACAAAATTTTTCATACTCGGCACATCCTTATCCTTTTTCTCATTTTTAGTATAAGGATTCTGCCTGTTTTTATACGTGATCACTGCGTCAATTTTCTTGCATATCTCAATCAACACTGTTTTTTATTTCTTCTGCTGCGCCAGTTGTTTCATTTCTCTGGCACTTTCCAAAACTGTATCCGTAATCTTCACGCCGCCAAGCATCCGTGCCAGTTCCCGCACGCTTTCTTCTTCGGAAAGTAATGCAATATGAGATGCCGTCGCATGATTCTCAACTGTTTTTTCGATCAGGAAATGACTGTCCGCCATCGCTGCGATCTGCGGCAGATGTGTAATACAGATTACCTGATGATTTCGA
The DNA here is from genome assembly GCA_051880395.1 of Lachnospiraceae bacterium. GTDB lineage: Bacteria > Bacillota > Clostridia > Lachnospirales > Lachnospiraceae > JBJENW01. The sequence continues at coordinate 1,652 of JBJENW010000262.1, forward strand.
CCGATCACATTCATTTTCTCCGACACTGCTTGTGCCGTACGACCGCTGATACCGGTATCGATCTCATCAAAGATCAATGTCTCAATTTGATCATTTTTCGCCAAAACTGATTTGATCGCCAGCATAATACGCGACAGTTCTCCACCGGATGCCACCTTTCCAAGTCCACGCATAGGCTCTCCCGGATTTGTCGAGATCAAAAACTCTGCATCATCCATTCCGTTTGCTGTAACCTGCTTTAACGGTTCAAAGTGCATGTCAAACTGTACATCTAAAAAGTTTAGATCCTGCAGCGCACTCTTCACTTCTTTTACCAATTCTTTTGCCGCTTTTTTTCGTATTTCAGACACTTTTTTTGCCAAATCCAATACTTTTTTCTCAGAAGACATAAATTTTTCTTTTAACTGCTGCAGATATAGATCATAATTTTGCAGCTTTTCCATCCGTTCTTGTTTTTCCTTCGCAGCATTCAAAATTTTTTCGATGGTATCCCCGTATTTATCTTTCAAATGATTGATCAGATCCAGTCTCTCTTCTACCTGGGCAAACGTTTCATCGTCAAAATCGTTATCGGAGAGGTAATCAGAAAGATCCCGATTAAAATCACTTAAAAGATCATCAATTTCCCGCAGCTGCTCTGTCAAACCCGCAGCTCTTTCATCATATTCCGACACCGCGATCAGCTCCCTGAGCGCACGTCCCGTCTGATCCGAAGCACCGCCGCCGTCACTTCCTGTCTGCATATATGCAGTTTGCAACGCCTCCATGATCTTTTTTCCGTTTACCAGCCTGCGATATTCTGTCTCTAATGTTTCGTCTTCCCCTTTTTTTAACTGTGCCGCTTCAATCTCGTTTAATTCGTATTCTAAAAAAGAGAGCTCGCGTTTCTGCTGCTCACTGTCTATATCCTGCGCATGAAGTTCCTCTTTCAGCGATGCGTAGGTCTGATAAGCTTCCTTCATCTGCTGCTTCAGATCAGCAAGATTGGCTTTTGCATAATCATCCAAAATTTCCAGATGCTTTTTCTTATGTAACAAAGACTGGTGTTCATGTTGTCCATGAATATCGATCAAAATCCCGGCTGCCTCTTTCATCTTCGAAATCGCCACTGTCTCGGAATTGATTTTTGCAATGCTTCTGCCTTTTGAAATTTTACGTGACAAAATGATCATGCCATCTTCTTCTAATTCGATGCCCATCTCTTCTAACTGCTGCACCTGTTTGGGATCATTCACTTGAAAAACCAACTCTACCAGTGCCGGTTTTTCTTCCTGACGAATCATTTCTTTTGGTGCTTTTTCCCCCAGTGCCAGATTAATAGAATCAATAATAATCGATTTACCTGCTCCTGTCTCACCGGACAAAATATTCAGACCTTCCGTAAATTCCACTTCCGTCTCTTCGATAATCGCTAAATTCTTCACATGTAAATTCAGTAACATTCTCTCTCCTCTATTCCTCGCCTTCGTCACAGTCCTTTATCTCAGTGCCATCTAATATTTTCCGCAGTTTACGCATCAGACGAAGTGTATCATCCACAGACCAGACCGCACACATGATCGTATCATCCCCTGCGATGCTTCCTACGATTTCATCACAATCCATCGCATCCAGCGCCGCCGCCACAGCCATTGCCATACCGGACACTGTACGAATCACCAAAATATTTTGCGCCATATCCATAGAAATAAACCCATCCCGAAAGATCCGTTTATATTTTTCTACCATATCTTCTGCCGTCTCATTTAATGCAACGTATTTTTGCCGCCCATTGCTGGTAGAAACTTTTGTCAGTTTCAATTCCCGAATATCGCGGGAAACCGTCGCCTGCGTCACATGAAATCCCTCCTGCATTAATTTCGCAGACAGTTCTTCCTGTGTCTCAATATTATTTTTCCGAATCAATTCTAAAATTTTTACTTGTCGTTTTGATTTCATATCTCGTCCCTGCTTTCTTTTGTACAGCAGCATTTTTTCAGGAATATGCCTGCATCTTTTTTCGCAGGATTTCCAGGAAACTGATCTTGCTCAATTTCAGGATCCGTACCCGTTCTTTTGCCCGCCGCACTACAATTCGATCTCCAACTTCTAGTTTTACTGCGCTGTCTCCGTCAAAACTGACTTCTACCACTTCGTCTTTTTCCGGCCGTCTGGTTCCGATTTCAATTACGATCTCATCATCTGCTCCAAACACAATACTTTTTGAATTCAACTCATGCGCACTGATCGGTGTAGCAAGAAGCAGTTTTGCCTGAGGATCTACGATCGGTCCTCCCGCAGACATACTGTATCCAGTCGAACCGGTCGGAGAAGCCAGAATCATTCCGTCTGCATGATAGGTCTTCAAATATTCTCCATTGACATACATGATCAAACTGACCAGCTGCAAACCTCCGGTCCGGTGGATCACCACATCGTTTACTGCCATTATTTCTTTTTGTAACTGGTTATTTGCAATTGCATATCCACTCAAAAGCATCCGCTCTTCCACAACATAATTGTCCTCTAACATCAGATCCAGTGCAGATAAAATATTATCCTCTTCCAACTCACAGAGATACCCGAGCGTTCCCATATTGACACCAATAAGCGGAATATCCAGCTGTACCACCTCACGCGCCGCACGAATCAACGTTCCATCCCCGCCAAGCACCAGAATACACTGCGTATCCGACGGGATATTATGAACATCAAGCGGTTGAAAATCCCCTCTGGCATCACGCGTACACAAATACGCACATCTGCCTCCCTTTTCTTCTACATAACTTTTTATAATATGCGTCAAACGCAAGTCTCTGTCTTTATATGGATTCGTTATAACAAAAAACTTTTTCATGATCAATCCAGCATTGCATGCGCTTTGGCAACTACCGCATCAATGTCTATGGTCTCCTCCTGTCCTGCTGTGTCCGTTTTTTCAATGTAAACCAAGTATTCGATATTTCCCTCTGGTCCTTTTATCGGAGAAAATTCTAAATTTTTAACCAGAAATCCATTATTTTCTGCAAAATCTAAAACATTTTCTATGACTTCCTTATGCACGGCCGGGTCACGTACGACTCCTTTTTTGCCGACTTTTTCCCTGCCAGCCTCAAACTGTGGCTTGATCAGACAGACCATTTCTCCATGGTCTCTCAACAGTGCATGTGCCGGACCAAGTACTTTGGTCAATGAGATAAACGAGACATCCACCGACGCAAAGTCAAGCACATCGTCAATATCCTGCGGGGTCACATAACGGATATTCGTCTTTTCCATGCAGACAACCCGCTCATCCTGCCGTAATTTCCAGGCAAACTGCCCGTAACCCACATCCACGGAATACACTTTCTTTGCTCCGTTTTGCAACATACAGTCTGTAAATCCGCCCGTCGATGCACCGATATCCATACAGACTTTCCCATCGAGTGTAATTCCAAAATTGTTCATCGCTTTTTCTAATTTTAACCCGCCGCGGCTGACATATTTCAAGGTGTTTCCATGAATCTCGATTTTGCATTCCGAATCAAATGTGGAACCCGCTTTATCCTCGCGCTGATTCTCCACAAATACGTTTCCCTCCATGATCATCGTTTTCGCCTTTTCCCTGGAAGGTGCAAGCCCGCGCTTTACCAACAATATATCTAATCTTTCTTTCATATTTACCTCATTTTACCGTTCTGATGCATCTTGTGCAAGAATTTTTTTCAGAATTGTTTCTGCGTCAAGACCGACCTCTTTTCGCAGAGTGTCTACATTTCCATGCTCCACATATTCATCCCCGATGGCAATGTTTATGATCTGCATCTTTGATTCCTTGTCTGTCAGGTAGGAACGGACATGCTCTCCAAAACCGCCGCTGTATACATTTTCTTCCATTGTGACAAGCATTCGATGATTTTTTTCCAACTGATCGAGCATTTCTGTGTCAAACGGCTTTGCAAATCGCGCATTGATCAACGTACAGGCATAGCCGCGCTCTTTGAGCATTTTTCGAACTTCCTCTGCTGTCTTTACCATACTGCCATATGCAAATAACGCGACTTCTCTTTCTTCATACAGCATCTCCGCTTTTCCAAGCTCAATCGGTGCCCGAAACTCTTGCAGTCCGTCATATGCGCTGCCTCGTGGATAGCGAATCGCGATCGGTGTCGAGTATGCAATGGCAAATTTCATCATATCTGACAGCTCCCATTTATTTTTGGGCGCTAAAAGCGTCATGTTCGGCAGCATCGAGAGATACGAAATGTCAAAAATCCCCTGATGTGTTTCCCCGTCGCTTCCGACTAATCCTGCGCGATCGATCGCAAACACCACATGCAGATTCTGAATACAGACATCATGCAGAATCTGATCATACGCTCGCTGTAAAAAAGAAGAATACACCGCAAACACCGGTATCAGACCGGTCGCTGCGATTCCTGCGGCAAACGTTACCGCGTGCGCCTCTGCGATTCCGACGTCAAAAAAACGTTCCGGAAACATATTTCGAAATCGTTTTAATCCGGTATTCTCTGCCATAGCGGCTGTGATCGCGACCACATCCTTATTTCGCTCTCCCATTTTTCGCATGATCGTTGAAAAAACATCCGTATATCCTGCTTTTTCCTTTTTGTGCAACGGAAGACCGGTCTCAATCGCAAATGGCTCTGTTCCATGAAATCGTGCCGGATGCCGTTCCGCTGGTAGATAACCTTTTCCTTTTTTTGTCTGCACATGAACCAGTACCGGTCCATCAATCTTTGCCGCCTCGCGAAACAGTTTAAGCATTTTCGAAACATTATGTCCGTCTACAGGTCCCATATACGTCACGCCCATATTTTCAAAAAACATCCCTGGCAATACCACCATCTGCTTAATGCCGTTTTTCGTCCGGCGAATATGCCCGATGATCTTATTTCCGTATTTTGGAATTTTATTCAACGATTCGATCACACCCGTTTTTAAGTCCAGATACGCATCCGCTGTACGAAGGTTATTCAAATGTTTCGCCAATCCACCTACATTTTCAGAAATGGACATATTATTATCATTTAACACGATAATAAAATTTGATTTCAGTCGTGATGCATTGTTTAACGCTTCAAACGCCATTCCGCCTGTCAATGCACCGTCTCCAATGACGCTGACGACGCGATAATGTTCGTTATGAATCTCACGCGCCAGTGCATATCCGAGTCCCGCCGAAATAGATGTGGAACTATGTCCCGTATTAAAACAGTCGCAGTCACTCTCACCTGTTTTCGGAAATCCGCTCATTCCGCCGTATTTTCGCAGAGTATCAAACCCTTCACGGCGTCCGGTCAAAAGTTTATGGGTATATGACTGATGTCCGACATCCCAGATGATTTTATCCTCCGGAAAATCCAAAAACAAATGCAGTGCCATTGTCAATTCTACAACTCCGAGATTCGACGCTAAATGTCCGCCACTAACCGAAATTTTCTGAATCAAAAACTCTCGGATCTCCTCCGCTAAGATCTCCCACTCCTCCTCTTTGACCGCCTTAATATCATTTGGCTGATTGATTCTCTCTAGCACCATGCCATTCACTCCTACTTTCTACGACTGATCAATGACCGAATTAATTCCATTAAAAATTCATTTTTTACTACTAACTGGTTTAAATTGGAAAGTGCACGCTCTGAAATCCCTGCCACATTCGTTTTTGCTTTTTCCAGACCCTCATAGGTCACATACGTCGCTTTATGATTTTTCTCATCACTGCCGACCGGTTTTCCAATTTCTTCCTGAGAGCCGATCACATCCAGGATATCATCTTGAATCTGAAACGCTAATCCGACATCCGATGCCACTTTCTCGATCACTTTTTGTTCATTTTTTGTCGCGCCGGCCAAAACTGCGCCGATCAGCATCGATGCCTCCAACAATGCGCCTGTCTTTAGTCGATATATGAAGTCGAGTTTTTCCCTTGTGATACTGCCATCATTTTCTGTCTGCACATCAACTACCTGACCACCGACCATCCCATATATTCCGGCTTTCTGTGCCAAAATCTGCAGTGCCTTTGCAATATTTGCATTGTCTGCTTCCTTTTCAAATGCCGTTATCGCTGTCTCAAACGCATAATTTAACAGAGCATCACCGGCAAGAATTCCCATCGCCTCTCCATATACCGCATGTGTGGTTTTCCTGCCGCGGCGATATTCATCATTATCCATTGCAGGCAGATCATCGTGCACCAGCGAATACGTATGAATCATCTCCATCGCCGCCATAAACGGCTCTACGACATCGGATTTTCCGCCAAAGAGCCGATACGTTTCCTGCATCAGCATCGGACGCAGTCGTTTTCCTCCTGCTAAAACGCTGTAATTCATCGCTTCCATAATGATTTTCTGGCAGCCTTCTTCTTTAGGCAGATAGTTTCGTATGATCCGTTCGATCTGTTCTAGTCGCTTTTGTTTCTCTGTTTCGAACTCCATCCTGCCGCTCCTTTCTTACTCAGAGATTCTCTCTCCCTGCTCATTTAACATTTGTATTTTTTTCTCTACGCGGTCTACTTTTTCATTACAGACCTGCAATGTCTTCATACCAGTTTCATACAAAGAAAAGGTCTCCTCTAACGATACATCCGGTTCCTGTAATTCTGTTATGATTCCATCTAGCTTTGCAAATAATTCCTCAATTGTCGGTGTTTTCACCTGCTCTTCTTTTTCCATACTACTCGCCCTCCTGCTCACGAAACGTCTCTATTTTCTCCACGCAAGCCAAAATCTGTCCGTCTTTCACATGAATCCGAACCGTTTCTTTCGGTTCTGCCTGCGTCACACTCGAAAGAGTTTTCCCATTTTCTTTTGTCACCACTGCATATCCCTCCTGCATTTTTTTCAATGGTGACAAGCCGTCTAATTGTCCGGCATACAGCTGCAGCATATGTCGCTTCCTTTGAATCACCTGCTCCATGCACGTTTTCAATTGTACTTCCTTTTCCTGCAAAAAGCGCCGCTTTTCTGCTAATTGACGCGCAGGTTTCTGATAAGAAAGCTGCATGGCATACCCTTCGAGCCGTTCTTTTGTCTCCCTTACTTTTTGCTGCGTCAGCATACGCATCTGCTGAAAGTATCCTGCCAGCACGGCATCAAACTGATGAACGTCATACACGGCAAGTTCCGCAGCTGCTGACGGGGTCGGTGCCCGAAGATCCGCCACAAAATCCGAAATGGTTACATCGGTCTGATGTCCGACTGCAGAGATCACCGGAATTTGGCATTCAAAAATCGCTCGTGCCACGATTTCCTCATTAAACGCCCACAGATCTTCTATGGAACCGCCGCCGCGTCCAACAATGATAACATCCACTTGTTGCTTTTCCAACGCCCGAATTCCACGCACCACGCTCTCAGCTGCACCTTCTCCCTGCACTTTTGCCGGATAAAGCAATAGCTGAACATATGGGTTTCGACGCGCTGTGATATTCCGAATATCCTGAATAGCCGCCCCGGTAGGCGCGGTGACCACACCAATCGTCCGTGCAAAATGCGGAATTGGCTGTTTATATTGTTCCGCAAACATCCCCATTTCTTCCAAACGGTGTTTGAGTTCTTCAAAACGCTGATATAAAACACCTAATCCATCCCGCTTGATTTTTCTTGCATATAACTGATAGACACCGTCCCTCTCATAAACGTCAATGGTTCCCGTGACGATGACACTGTCACCGTTTTGCATCCGAAAGTCTAATCCATCCCGATTTCCCGCGAACATCACCGCACGCAGTGCACCACCATCGTCCTTCAACGTAAAATAAATATGACCGGACGAATGATATTTGCAATTAGAAATCTCTCCTTTGATGCTGATCTTTTTCAATAAGAAATCATTGGTAAACAAATTTCGAATATACGAATTTACCTGTCCTACGGAATAAATCCGTTCTTCTCTTCTCATGCGAATTTTGCGAGAATCCCGTTTACAAAGGACGGAGATTCATCAGTTCCATATTTCTTCGCTAATTCTACCGCTTCGTTGATCGCAACCCCGGTCGGCACATCCTCTTCAAATTGAATCTCATAGACGGCCAGGCGAATCAATGTCAGATCTACTTTTCCCATACGACTCGTCTTCCATCGTTCTGCTACTTGATTGATCTTGTCATCGATTTCTTGTAAATGTGCCACAATGTCTTTAAATTTATGCTCAATATACTGCTGGTCCTGTTCGGTCCGCTTTGATTGGCTGTCGTCTATATCTTCAAAAAACAGTTCTAATTGTTGGGACACATCCTCCGTTGTATGAAATTCCACCCGGAAAAGCATCTTAAAAACCTGTTCTCTCAATTCTCTTCTACTCATTTCATTCCTCCTGATTATATGATGTACGCGCAAAATCTTTGGCCGTACATGATCTGTTTCCTTAGAAACAAGAAAAGGGTGCCTTTATAGACACCCTTGATTATACTACAATTTATTCCATATAAAAAGTGCTATTTGCGTTTTTCCATTTCCACATTTACAATCCGTATGTCCACCTTCGCCACTTCTAATCCTGTCATCGTCTCAACTGCTGTCTTTACTCGCTCCTGAACCGTCGCCGAAACTTCCGGAATTCCGACACCATACGCGATATTGAGTGCCAGATACACACTCACGACATTTTCTGCCACTTCTACTTTTACGCCTTTTGATAAGTTTTTCATACCGAGTTTACTTACCAGTTCATTTGTGATATTTCCCGCCATCGAGCTGACACCTTCGACTTCTGTTGCAGCCAGTCCTGCAATGATGGCCACCACTTCATCCGCGATTTTTACCTCGCCAAGCTTATCATCTTTTAAGCTGTATATTTTCCGATCCTCTGCCATCGTCACGCCTCCTATTCGGTTTTTCTACTTCCATTATAACAAAAAACAGTTGGATTGCAAATTTTTTCTGTCCGAACTATCTTACCATCCCGATCCGGTCAAGCTTCCAATAACGAAACCCTGCTTTTGCAAGGATTTTATCTCTGGATACAAATTGAAACGTTTCTGCTTCTTTCTCTGTAGATGCCTTTCCATACTTCAATGCTTCTCCTGCCCAATAGCGTGCATCCAAAGAATCATTGCGGTTATCCCCAAGCATCAGATAACAGTCGTCTGGCACTTGAAACTCAAATCCGTCGTTTGCGACTGTCCACTCCTCTTTTAAATATGATTCTTTCAGTGGTTCTTTTGCATCATTGATATAAATTTTTCCGCTCGAAATCCGCACCGTTTCTCCCGGCAATCCGATCACCCGTTTGATAAATGTTTTTTTCTCGTTCACCGGATATTTGAAAATAACGATGTCCTGTCGTTCAGGCCCCGATTGCAGATACGCCAGGCGATTTCCGATGACTCTGTCTTTTTCCATGATCGTATTTTCCATAGAGCCTGTCGGAATTTCTGCACTATAAATCACACATCGATTCAATAACAGCGAAGCTGCGATCGCAATCACAAACAAACGAATCCAGCTAAAAATCTCTTTTCTTATCTCTTGTTTTTTGTTCCCATTTTCCTGTTGTTTCTTTTCCTGCATGATATGCCCCCTTAGTTTGTCTTATTCAGCCACTTAAATGGATACCAATATTTAAACTCCGCTTTCCCCAAAATTTTATCCTTCGAAACATATTGAAAGTTCTCCGCTTCCTCCTGTGTGGACGCCTTTCCATTTCCCAATGCCTCATCTGCCCAGTAGCGCGCATCCAAAGAGACATTACGGTTATCCCCGAGCATCAGATAACAATTCTCTGGAACATGAAATTCATACCCGTCATTTTCTACGGTCCATTCCTCTTTCAGATAAGTTTCTTCCAATGGTTCCTCTGAATCGTTGATATAAATTTTTCCGTCTGAAATCCGTACGGTTTCTCCTGGCAGTCCAATGATTCGCTTGATAAAATTCGTGTCTTCATCTACCGGATACTTAAAAATAACCACATCCAACCGTTTCGGATTCTTTGTAATATAAGCCAGGCGGTTTCCGATCAAACGATCCCCCGGTTTGATCAGATTTTCCATCGACGACGTCGGCACTTCTGCATTCACGATCACACATTTATTGATAAATAGTGAAATCACAAATACGATCACAAGAAAACGCACCCAGCTAAAAATTTCTTTTTTCGTCTCGTCTTTCATCTTACCCCTCCTTCCTGGTATATTCCCCAGCATCCATTTCCAAATAATGATGGTGTTTCATGTGGGAAATGACCATCATCGCAATCTTAAACGTCATGGCATCTTCAAATTTGCGGATATCCAGACCGATGATCTTTTCTAACCGTTCCAACCGGTACACTAACGTATTCCGATGAATATAAAGTTGTCTGGCTGTCTCGGAAATGTTTAGATTATTTTCAAAGAACTTCTGGATCGTCACCATGGTCTCTTCATCAAATACATCTGGAATTTTTTCTCCAAACACTTCTTTTACAAACATATCGCATAAGCTCATCGGCAGCTGATAGATCAAACGTCCGATTCCCAACCGCGCATAAGATACTACATCGCTCTGCGCATAAAAAATACTGCCGACTTCTAATGCCATTTTTGCTTCCTGATAAGAGCGTGTCAACTCCGGCAGTTCCGTCACACAATTTCCAAATCCGACACGGACACGGACCATGGCTTCTGTCTGAATATTGTCCACGATCATTTTTGCAAGATCCATATAGTCATCTTCTGTCTTCATATCCGAGACATCTTTGACAAGAATCACACTTTTTTCGTCTAATTCTGTTACAAAATCTTTCGTTTTTGTCATAAACAGATTTTTGATCAGTTCCATGATCATGCTTTCCTTATGTCCATTATGCACTTCGATCACATATACCATACGTTTCGCTTGGTCAATATGAAGTTTTTTCGCTTTATTGTAAATATCAACAACCAGCATATTCCCCAGTAAAATATTCTGAATAAAATTATTTCGGTCGAATTGCTCCCGATAGGATAATGCTATGGTACGAATCTGACAAACAGCGAGTCGTCCGATCATATAGGATTCTTCTCCCGACGCGCGCACAAGTAAAATGTATTCCATTTCATTTTCGACCACAACTTTAAAGAAATGGCACCCTGCAAGCATCTGACTCTCCGCCATGGATTCCGCAAAACTGCACACCGCGCTTTCCATGTTTTCTTCCGGCTCAAATGTATTCGCGATCAGCTTTCCTTTTTCACTGTAAAGACAGAGGTCTACCCGCGTGATTTCTTTGATTTCTTCTAAGCAAACTTGAAATTTGTGATTTGATAACATATTTTTCTCCAACTTCTTTTCATCATGTAAGTACTCTCATTATACAACAAAAAGGTCAGGAAAGCAAACGCTTCCCCGACCTTTTTATGCTTTTTTCACAGACTAGTTTGCAATTGCCTGCTCTGTCTCTTTATCAAACACATGTACTTTGCCCGGATCAAATGCAAGACGAATCTTGTCACCGATACGTGCTGGAGTTCTGGAATCTACTCTTGCTGTCATTTCAACACCAGCTACTTCAAAGTGTAATAATACTTCAGAACCTAATAATTCATAACCAGTTACCGTAGATTCTACGATACTGTCTTTGAATGTTTCCACCTTGATTTGAGAGTCATCGATATCATCCGGACGAATACCCATGATAACCGTCTTACCTGCATAGTTTCCTTCGATCACTTTCTTTGCTTTTGCTGGAGGTAATACCAGAGAGAAGCCACCATATGTCAATGTAACTTTTTCTCCTTCTACATTTACCTTTGCATCTACTACGTTCATCTGAGGTGTTCCGATGAACTGTGCTACGAACAGGTTATCCGGTTCGTCATATAATTTCTTCGGAGAATCTACCTGCATGATCTGACCATCTTTTAATACTACGATTCTGGTTCCCAGTGTCATAGCCTCTGTCTGGTCATGTGTTACGTAGATGATGGTTGCGCCCAGTCTTCTATGTAATGCAGAAATTTCGGAACGCATCTGAACTCTTAATTTTGCATCCAAGTTGGAAAGTGGCTCATCCATCAGGAATACTTTCGGATTACGTACGATCGCACGTCCCATGGCAACACGCTGTCTCTGACCACCGGACAATGCCTTCGGTTTACGCTGTAATAATTTGTCCAGATCCAGGATCTTAGCTGCTTCTTTTACTTTTTTATCAATTTCATCCTTTGGTACTTTTCTTAATTTCAGACCAAATGCCATGTTATCATACACTGTCATATGTGGATACAAAGCGTAGTTCTGGAATACCATCGCGATATCTCTGTCCTTCGGCTCTACGTCATTTACGACTCTTCCGTCGATGGATAATTCTCCCTCAGAGATTTCTTCCAGACCTGCAACCATACGAAGTGTAGTAGATTTTCCACATCCAGATGGTCCTACAAAGATGATAAACTCTTTGTCCTGAATCTCAAGGTTGAAATCCTTAACTGCTTCGAATCCATTCGGATATCTTTTATAAATATGTTTCAGTGATAAACTTGCCATTACTTTATGCCCTCCTGCTCATTATATGTTTTTGCTGCCTTTCTGACAGTCATTTAAGATAGTTTTACTATACCTTATTTGGCTTTTGAGGGCTATACGTTGATTGAACAAACATTTGCTCATTTTCTTGTCATAACTGCCAAAGGTTTTTGTTGTTTTCCCTTTTTTCGTTATTTTGACAGGATTTTACGAATTCTTTGTACGATTTAACGAAAAAATTACAATTTGGAATAGCCAAACCCGTTTACCATCGCTTCAACCGGAATCCCTTTTTTACAAAACGGACAATCCAGCCGTGTATAAGATGAATAATTCGGTACATCATCGCCATCGAAAACAGATTCGACCGGCATATCGTTCACTTCGCTGATCGTACTGAATACTGACGCAACGGCTTCTACGATCCCTCCATAATACCGGACACATTCTACTGCACGTTGTACGCTTGCACCGGTCGTTGTCGTACCGAGAAGCAGGACAACGTGTTTTTTCCGGATCGATGGCGCGATGTTGTCGCGAAACATCAATTGATTGCTGGAATTATATTCCGGCGTTACGACATAGATTGTCTCATGCATATTATTTGTAAGGAAATTCCGGTTTTCGAATTCCTCCGCTAAAAATGCTCCGATCACTTCGGTTCCATCCAGACAAACAATGGTATCCACGCACATCGTCGGATGATATCGCTGCACCAAAAGTTCCGCAACGGATTTTGCCTCGTTGACACGTGTTTTTAAACTTGTGACATCCACGTAATAATTGATGTGTGAATTACATGTTGCAAAATGTCCCGGAATGGCATGTACTGCCACCTTATTACTTCCTTTTGCATAAAATTTGATACTTCTTTCTTCCATATACGCCTCTTCCTTTCTTTTTGTGCAGATTTCCATATGAAACAATATAGACTGCGGCAGCAAAAAGCAAAGGTCTGGGCGCAAAAAACTTATTTTACGCCCGTCGTTCCAAAACCGCCGCGATTTTCGTTTCCAAGACTTTCTACTTCCTCAAACTGAATCTGTGGCTGATTTTCTACAATACGGAACTGACAGATGCGGTCATTTGCCTGTATTATGGTATCTTTTGTCGCATACACCGGCATCCGCCACATATCTTCATCCCCACAATAGCTGCCATCGATGATTCCGCAGCTGTTTACCTGGATGAGACCATAATTTTTAAATGTAGAGCTGCGCGGTACGATATGTGCTTCGTACCCTTCTGGCAGCTCCATCGCCACTCCGAGAGGAATCAGTTTAAATTCTCCCTTTTTTAATTCCACAGTCTCCATCGCCCGCAGATCAATCCAGTCTGATTTTCCATCTATATATCTTAATTTTTCGACATGTTCGCCAAAATACTTTATTCTGATTTTTTCTGTTCTTTTCTTCATATTGCTCTTCTTTCCTCTTTTCCATCTTTATGTTCTCTTGGAATCTCCCTTGCGCCCGCTTTTGCGGCTGATTTTTCGCCAGATGCACACAAATTTTACGAACACACCTCTCATAAATTTGTGCATATCCGACAAATGATCATCTCACGAAAAATCCAAAAATATTTCGAGTGTACCTCCTACTCACAGTGTAATACAATTTGATCTTCTGCTTTTCTTGTCTGTTTCACATCAATGACCCGTTGATTTGTGCTTCCACGCCACTTCAGCTGAATATCCCGTTTTTCTTCTTCGTATCTGCCATCTACAAGCACATCTACATACTGCATCACGGGAAGATTTTGTATTTCCTCATAACGAAATCCTGTATACATCCAGATCGTTTTCTCTGGAAACCTGGTATGGATGCTCTCTGCCAGAGCCTGAATCTGTGCCCGGTTATCGCAAAATAACGGATCCCCTCCGCTGAATGTGATACCAGATATATACGGCTTTTCCAGTTCGGCAAATAATTCCTGCTTTGCTGCCGCATCAAACGGCACGCCGCCATCCTTTGCCCAGGTGATTGGATTCTGGCAGCCCTTACAGTGATGGCTGCATCCTGCTACCCACAGGACGACGCGCAAGCCGTCCCCATTCAACATATCTTCCTTTGTAATATTATGATAAAACATAGCTTCCTCTTTCTACATAGACTGTCGTTGTGCAATCTCCGCCATTTTTGCATCGTTCAAACGGGTATCCCCTTTCACACGCGAATAAGATAAATAACCGTTCATCCGTTCAATCTTTGTGAGATTACGGCTGCCGCACTTCGGGCAGACATCCATGTTTAATTCCTCATGACCACAATCATCGCAATAAGACAGCGACAGATTCACGCCCTCATAAAAGCCCATATCCATGGCACGTCGTACCAGTGTGCGGACAGCTTCTTTGTTATAGCCGATCGGATATTTTACATACTGAATCTTGCCGCCGTTTGACAGCTCCCAGAACCGATGTTCCAAATCCTGTTTCTGAATCGGTGTGATATCTTCTGTCACATGACAGTGAAATCCGTTGCTGACATATTCCCGATCGGATACATTTTCAATAATTCCATATTTTTTGCGGAACTGTTTGACCTGCAGACCACAGAGGTTCTCCGCCGGTGTCGCATAGATTGCATACAGATTTCCATCCTCTTTCTTAAATTCATTGACCTTTTCATTGATATGCTGCAATACTTCCAGTGCAAATGTCCCATCCTCGACCAGTGATTTTTTATTATACAGCTGTTGAAGTTCGTTCAATGCAGTTATTCCAAAGGACGCCGTCGCTGTTTTTAATATTGGTTTGATCTTATCCTGTAACCCAAGATGTCCGCCATAAAACCCCCCTTCGCAATAAGCCAGCGGATTTGTCGATGCCCGCATTTCTCCCAGATACGCATAGGTCCGAATATGCAGCTGCCGAATCAGCTCCAGGTAATAATCCAATACTTCGTAAAAATCCCGGTTTTCCTGTCTCGCCTTTGCCAATATCATTGGCAGGTGCAGACTTACAACCCCAATGTTAAACCGCCCGACAAACACAGGTTTATCATATGCATCTGCCGGTTCCATACCACCGCGTTCATACCACGGCGATAAGAACGCCCGACATCCCATCGGACTAATGATTTCTCCGTATTGTTTATACATATTCGAGATATAACCTTCTCCTGTCAGACTCAGCCAATCCGGATACATTGTCTTGCAGGAGCAGGAAATGCCTTCCTCAAACACATCCTCCAGCGGCTTTCCTGGTCCATGCAGGTTTTCGTCATACAAAAAGACGATTTTCGGAAAAAGGACCGGTTTTTTGTTTCCCTTTTTTCCTTCTCCCCCACGGCGTACGCGCAGCATACAGACGGATGCCATTTTTGCAAAACGTCCGGTTCCGGTACCAATTGTCACCGTGATAAACGGATAATCTCCTCGACTGGATGCCACTGTATTAAATTTATATTCCCATCCCTGAAAACCCTGCAGAAAATCCGTCTCCACATCTTTCAGCGCTTCCTTTTCGGCACGTGCCTTTTCAACACCCATGGAGATATATTTTTCAATATATTTCACATATGATTTTTCTGCATATGGCTCTAATAAAAGGTCTGCGCTCGGAACGGTAAACCCACCGTACTGCTGACTGGCTGCACTAAGAACAATATCTCCGATCACATCAAATGCAACTTCTAGTGTCTTCGGCTCATTGTACCAGAGATTTCCCATCTCAAATCCACCCTCCAACACATGTTTGACATCAAACAGACAGCAGTTCATCGTATCCCGTCTGGCCGACATATCATGCACATAAATGTATCCGTCCCGACAAGCCTGAATCTCTTCTGTCGTCATAAAAAATTTCTGATACAGTTCTTTATTCAACTGATTGAAGATCAGACTTCGTTTTGTCGACACCAGTGCACTGTCCGTATTTGAATTTTCTTTATCACCGATGTACATGATCGACTGACTCTTTTTATAGACCTCATCTAGCATATGCACAAAGTCCTGCTTATAATTCCTGTAATCGCGATAACTTTTTGCTACCGCAGGGTTTACACGTTCCAGGGCACCCTCTACGATATTATGCATCTGCGGAATCTGAATCTCGTCTAATCCCAGTTCTTCTACTTTGTCCTCCACAAACTGACAAATAAATGCAATTTCCTCGTCGGTAAATTTCACCATCACCCGGTAGGCGGATTTATTCACTGCTGTCACTACTTTCTGCACATTGAATTCTTCTTTTGTTCCGTCTTTTTTTACAACCTTTTTCATGGTATCCCCTTGAACCTGCCTTTCTCATTATGCACAATATATGGGAAGTTGTCCACATTTTATCCACCATATATTGTACCTGTTTTTAAAAACTCGTTTACTATGTTAGCATCACTTTGCCAAGACGTCAAGCACAAAAAAGAGCAGACATCTGTAAGATATTTCCAAATGTCTGCCCGAAACCTCTAAATTCGCATATTTACGCTATTTCCAGGAAAGTTCTTCATATTCTGTTTTTTTACCGCGCTGCATTAATTCGATCACTGCTTCTTTTGCAGGCTTGTCTTCAAATAACACTTTATTGACCTGCTCGATGATCGGAAGGGATACTTCATACCGTTTGGCAAGTCCCATCGCCGCTTTTGCTGAATATACACCCTCCACGACCATTTTTACTTCATCCATTGCCTCTTTCATGGTATACCCCTGTCCGATGAGCATACCGGCTTTTCGGTTTCGGCTATGGCGGCTCTCACAAGTAACGATCAGATCTCCGATTCCCGTCAATCCGTTTAACGTCTCTGCTCTTGCCCCCATTTTTAACGCCAAGCGGCTGATTTCTGCAATTCCACGCGTAATGAGCGCGGCTTTTGTATTATCCCCGAATCCCAATCCATCCGCCATACCGGCTGCTAAAGCGATGACATTTTTCAAAGAGCCTCCCAGCTCGATTCCCGTAATGTCCGGATTCGTATAGACGCGGAATACATCATTCATAAACAGATCCTGTATGTAGTCTGCTGTCTGCTCTGTTTTTGCACCGACCACAACAGTTGTTGGAAGACCGACTCCTACTTCTTCTGCATGACTCGGTCCTGAAAGAACAGCCACATCCGCCTGCCCGATCTCTTGTTCAATAACCTCCGACAGTGTAAAATACGTATGGTCTTCGATTCCTTTTGCCACATTGACAATCTTTTGTCCTGCTGCTACATATGGTGCCATACTCTTCGCTGTGCTGCGCGTATACGGAGAAGGGACCGCAAGAACAAGCAGATCCCGATTTTCTATTGCCGCCTGTAAATCTGTCGTAAAAACGATTTCCTCCGGTATTTTTACGCCCGGCAGTTTCTCCACATGTTCATGTTTTTCCTGAAGCATTGTCACTTCCGATTCCAAAATCGACCACACCGTCACGTGATGTCCATTCTTCTGTAATAAAATTCCAAGTGCTGTCCCCCAACTGCCTGCTCCAATTACACTTATCTCTGCCATATTTTCTACACCTCTTTATTTTTTCCAAAACTTAGCTTATTTTCCTCTCCGTGAATCAGACGGACAATATTTTTTCGATGTTGAACCACGCACAATAAAGCCAGCATCACGACCACAAGATAGATCTCAGGCAGATAAGCCACTGCCCCAAGCTGCACCCAGCCCATGCGTGTAAACAAAATTGTCTGAATGACAAATGCCGCCATCACAAGCAGTGAGCCGACCGAAACATACCTCGTCAGTGCAACGGAAAGAATAAACACGATCAGACAAACCGGTGCCTCTAACGGCGCAAATACCAAGATCAGTGCAGATGTGCATGCAACACCTTTTCCGCCTTTAAATTTCATTGTTACCGGAAAATTGTGTCCCAAAACAGCACCGACACCTGCGTATAATTTCAAGAGCTGTGCGCCATCCGGGTAACGATTATGAAAGATCAGCCATGCTATAAGCATTGCCAAAATGGTTTTTCCACAATCGCCGATAAATGTCAAAAGACCTGCTTTTACCCCCAGCGTCCGCAGTGTGTTCGTCGTTCCGATATTGCCGCTTCCGACTGTGCGGATATCGACTTTTTGCATCTTTCCGATAAAATATCCCGTCTCAAATAATCCAAAAACATATCCGATTACTAATGCGATGATCCGTGCTCCCGTCATGTCTAACCTTCCTTTCTCTCGCGAATGATAAAACGAAGTGCCGTTCCTCTAAATCCAAATGCGTCACGGATTCTATTTTCCAGATATCTGGTATAAGAAAAATGCATCAGCTTTTTATCATTGACAAAAATAACAAAGGTTGGCGGTTTTACAGACACTTGCGTGATATAATACAAGCGCAGACGTTTTCCTTTATCTGATGGAGGCTGCTGCATTGCAACCGCTTCCGTCATGATCTCGTTTAACACACCGGTTGCTACACGAAGCGCATTGTTTTCCAAGACGATATCGATCGTTTCAAATAATTTCGGTATCCTCTGTCCTGTCTGCGCAGAAATAAACACAATCTCTGCATAGGACATAAAACTCAGCACATCGCGGATATCTTCTGTCTGTTTATAAATCGTCTTATCATCCTTTTCTACCGCATCCCATTTATTGACAGCGATCACAACGCCTTTTCCGCGTTCATGTGCAATTCCTGCAATCTTGGCATCCTGCTCCGTCACGCCTTCCGTCGCATCGATCATCAGCACCACTACATCTGATTTTTCAACTGCGGATACAGCACGAATGATGCTGTAACGCTCGATATCCTCTTTGATCTTACTTTTCCGACGCAGTCCTGCGGTATCAATAAAAATATACTCTCTGCCATTATAAGTCAGCGCTGTATCTACCGCATCCCTGGTCGTTCCTGCAATATCTGATACGATCAGTCGCTGATCTCCGACCAGACGATTGATCAGTGAAGACTTTCCGACATTCGGTTTTCCGATCACCGCGATGCGTGGACGTTCATCATCTTCTTCCTCCGCATTTCTTTCTGGAAAATATTTCACTACTTCTTCTAACATATCACCGAGTCCGAGCATCGACGTCGCTGACACCGGAATCGGATCTCCGATTCCCATATTATAAAACTCGTATACATCCGGCATATATTTATTAAAATCATCGACTTTATTTACTACTAAAACAACCGGCTTCTTCGAACGACGCAACAGATCTGCTACCTTCATATCTGCGTCAACAAGTCCCTGTCTGACATCCACAAGAAAAATGATCACATCCGCCGTTTCGATCGCGATCTGTGCCTGCTCCCGCATCTGGGATAAAATGATATCTTTGCTGTCCGGCTCAATTCCGCCGGTATCGATCAGTGTAAATGCCCGGTCAAGCCATGTTACATCTGCATAAATTCTGTCCCTTGTCACGCCCGGCGTATCTTTCACGATCGAAATTCTTTCTCCTGCCAGCGCATTAAATAACGTCGATTTTCCGACATTTGGGCGTCCTACAACAGCCACTACTGGTTTACTCATACTAACTCTCCTTCTTGTCTTCCATCCAAATTCCATTCCATGCCGACTGCTAAATTTTACAATATCTGCGGCATCTTGTAAAGGCTTTCCCTTTATTCTTCCTGCATAACTTCCGTTTTTTCGTTGTAATTATTTTCTGTGATCAGTCTGTCCTCATTCGCAATAATGTGATGTTCGCACAAAAACTGAATCGTTCTCGTATATCCTTTGTTCAAAAGAATACATGCGGTTCCTTTATGAAGATTTTCTTCCGTAGAAATGTCATCCTGTGCATAAAAATCTGCCATGGCATCCTGAATCGCATTTTTTGTATGAAAATCGATCTCAAGATCATTCAGATACCAATAACTACTGTCTCCCCCCTCTTCATATGAGGAATCCGCACCGTTTTTGATATCCTCTTCCACTGCCAAAATAAGATCATTCATCCATTTTTTGGGAATCGCAACTGGATTCACCTCATCTAAATTTCCAGAGTCATAGAGATTCAAACTAACACTGTCCACTTTCATTTCTTCATAATTTTCGCAAAAATTCGACTGCATAAACTGCTGCACGGTCGTTGCCCGCTTAAAAATTTCGTATAAGATCTGCTCTGCCTCATCTGTCGGCTTTTGTTTCAATGATGTCACATTCTGTTTTGTGTAAATTTCATAATGGCGTGTGCAAAACGTTCCATCTTTCATCAGATATCTGAATTCCACCACATTCGAGATATAGTCTTTTTTCTTTTTTTGCACAATCTGATCCTTCTTTTCGATCAGTTGTTTTTGCAAACGAATGATATTCTCAATGCCTGACGGATCCTTTTCTAAATCCGTCTCCCAAAACGAAACATATGCCTTTTTTACATCCTGCACATCCGGTGTCCATTTTTCCATACCAAACGGATCCATAGAAATGAAGAAAAACGTACCTACTAAAAACACCCCTAAAACAGCTGCTTCTACAAATCGTTTCTTGTTAAAAATGCGAATTGTTTTTTCCAAAAACATCTCCATTCCAAAAAATACCAAGATTCCGACAACGAACACACAGATTAATAACTGAACGGAATTCACCGTTCCCCAATACCCTTCATTCACCAGATTAAAGAAAAATGCTGCACTAAATTCCCCACAGAAAAATGCCGTTCCCCAACGCAGCAAAGGTTTCAACTTTGGAATACAGATCATATCCCCTGCATAATCCAGCTTTCTGCGACCGTACATAGCATATGCCATCCAGACAAAAGCAAATGCAATAAAGAAATAAAAGATCATATACTGCGTCCCTTTCATCTGCATCGAACAAGTGTCTCCCATTGGATCTTCCTTCAGACGGATTCCTACACTGCTCAGAATACAGTACAGCGGCGATAAAAATTCTTTTCCATTCAAAACCAGCGAGTGATTTAACCCGAAAGAAACCGCCATGATCAATTGATAGACGATAAATTTTGTTCCCGCATAGAAAAAATTTAATCCGACAAAGAAAAACGGAACTACCACAGCCTGTCCTGCAAGCATACAGCAGACAACTGCCATACTGTAGTATAAAAAGCTCTGCCCCGCCATCAAAAGAAATGCATACGCCACAAATTCGATCTGCGGCATTTCAAAGACAAATCCAAAGAACATAACGATAAAAAAAGCAAGAATCTGCGGAATCCACAAACTAAACAGTCCCGCAAAATAATTGCTGAAAAACAGCTCTTTTCGGTCTAACGGAAATGCATGCAGCATGTTTGACGCATTCTGTTTAAACAAATAAGAAAACACAAGAACTGCACTGATCACAGAGACCGCCGCAAGGAGTATCTCATTCCCTCCCAAATGCAATGCCTGATACAAGGAGCGGATCTGCTGTGCCTCTCTCTGAATTTTTGTCCCGATGTTCTCCTGTATACTGAGTTTTGCAACCAATTGCACCGGCATGACTACCAATAAAAATAAAAAATATCCACTCCAGACCGGCCACAAATGTCGGATACTTCTTCGAAAAACTGTTTGATTAAAAAAGGATGTCTTTGACCGCATAATTTTCTCCTTCCAGCTCGTAAATAAATATTTCTTCCAGTGTCAATGGCAGGATGTCGATCAACAAAGGATGCATCTGTTCCAACTGCGCTTTCGCGTCCTGTGGATTTCCTTTTACGATCAGTGTATATACTTTTCCAATATTCGACATATGTAACACTTCAAAGGATTCCGGTAATTTCGGCATGCTCGACTCAAATGCCACCTGAATCTTTGTGATATTTCCCTGTAATTCCTGCAAAGAGCGTTCCACTAAAATTTTTCCTTTATGCAAAATACCGACATGATCACAGACGTCTTCTAATTCCCGCAGATTATGAGAGGAGACTAAGATCGTCGTTTCCTGTTCCGCCACTGCTTCCAGAAGAATGTTCCAAACCTGGCGGCGCATCACCGGATCGAGCCCGTCCACCGGCTCATCTAAGATCAAAATATCCGGCCGAATGCTGACAGACAGCCAAAACGCTACCTGCTTTTGCATCCCCTTTGACAACCGCCGGATATTCTTTTTCGGATCAATATTCGAAAAACACTCCGACAGCCGGTCAAATAGTTTTTCATCAAATGTCGGATACATTCCCTGATAAAACCGTTTCATCTCCAAAGTATTTGCCTGATGAAAATAAAACAGATCATCCGGGATATAAGCAAACCGTTCCTTCGCATGCGGGTTCTCCCAGACGGGTTCCTGGTCAATAAAAATTTTTCCCGTATCCGGTTTATAGACCCCTGTAATATGATGGATCAATGTAGATTTTCCGGCACCGTTCGGTCCGACCAGTCCGTAGACGGCCCCTTTTTTCACATGCAGGCTCAGATCATCTAATGCTTGAAACGTGCCAAATTTTTTCGTTACGTGTTCTACCTGTATCACTCGTTTTTTGTACCTCCTGCCAGTTCATCAATTCGTCTTTTTAAAGTTGCTGCATCCAGCGAAAGGGATAACAGTGCCTGAACGGTTTCATCAAATTTCAACATTTGTTCTTTTTTCTGATGCTCCAAAATTTCAGATCTTGCAGCACAAAATGTTCCACTCCCTGTTCTTTTGTGCAGATACCCTTCCTCTTCTAATTCCTGATATGCGCGCGAAATCGTATTCGGGTGCAGGGAAAGCGATTCTGCCAAGTCGCGTACGGAAGGGAGTTTTTCTTTTTCCCGAATCATCCCTGTCCGGATCAACAGACGGATGCTGTCTTTAATCTGTTCATAAATCGGTTTTGTATTCTGATACTGCACCCGGATCATTCTTTCCCTCCTATTCGTTTAACATTAAAAATGCACCGAGATTTCCACGCTGCCCATGACTTCCACGATGGGAAAAAAGCAGTTCTTTATTGCAGCAGGTACAGATATCTGTCACAGCCAGATGCTGTGGCAAAATGCCCGCCTGTATTAGGATAATTTCATTTGCCTTCCAAAGATTTAATTGATATTTGCCGCCTCCTTTTTCATACAAAATCGCCTCCTTTTCTTTTGGAAACTCTTTTGCAAACGCCATTGCTACATCCTCACTCACTTCATAGCAATCCTGACAGATTGACGGTCCGATGGCACAGATCAGATTCTCCGGTCGGCTGTCAAATTCTTTTTGCATCGCCTCTACCGTTCGCGCTCCCATGCGCCCTACCGTGCCTCTCCATCCGGAATGGGAAAGTCCAATGGCATGGTGTTGCGGATCTACAAAATAAAGTGGTACACAGTCCGCATACCCTGTCATCAGCATCAGCCCCGGTTCATTTGTGATCATACCATCCACATCCGAAAAACGCTTCGGTGTCAGAAGACCACTTCCCGCATCTTCTTTTGTCACACGTCGGACGGTTGTCGTATGCGTTTGATCCGAACAAACGATCTGCGACGTGGAAATTCCCAATGCCTCCGCTGCCCGCTCATAATTTTTCTGTACCTTCTGCGGGTCATCACCACGCGAAAACGTAAAATTTAAACTGGAAAAACAGCCCTCACTGACTCCTCCGGCACGTGTCGTAAAACAATGCTGCACAATCCCTGTCTCTTCTAACAGTGGATATCGCAGCAGTGGTACGATACTGCCGTCTTTTAATCTTTCTTCGTCGATACGCAACGTATGTGCTGCCTCTTTTCGTTTGAATTCCATTGTCATTGCGTTTTTTCCTTTCTCGCTTTATTGTTGAAATAAAAATGCATTCTGTATCAATTCAATCTGATCCCCCAATATTGAAACCACATCAAAACGACACGGGGTATCCTCCGGCAGGCTGTGCTTCATGCAATAAAAAAGTGCTGTCCGACTAATTTTTCTCTGTTTATAGGCAGTCACTGCCTCCGCCGGCTCTCCGCACGAGTCCTGCGTCCGGTATTTCACTTCCACAAAGACAAGATATTCTCCGTCTTTTGCGATCAGATCAATTTCTCCCTGCCTGCACCGATAATTCTGTTCTAAAATCCGATAGCCTTGCTGTTGCAGATATTCAGCCGCTTTCTTCTCTTGCTCGGTACCGGTTTTTCGCATATTTTTTTTCATCGTTTTTCCTCTATAATTTTTTCCGAAGCTGTTCCATGTCATCCACAAATACCAATATTTCTGCGATCACTTCATACAGCTCTGGTGGTATCATATCACCAATCTCTAATTTCGACAAGGTAGTCGCCAATTGATCATCTTTATAAAACGGTACATTTGCCTCTTCTGCTTTTTCTACAATTTTCTTTGCAAGCTCCCCTTTTCCGGTTGCCAGAATTTTCGGTGCCCGCTCTCCCGGTTCATATGCGACCGCAACGGCTGTCTGTACATCCTCTTTTTTCAGTTTTTTTCCTTCTTTATAAACCCGGTTTTCATTCGCCTGCATAACTTTCCCCCTTTACGCTTTTACATCAAAAGAATAGCGATGCAGATTCCCCGACTGTAACGCATTCCCTGTCTGCTGCAAAAAATGCTCCAGCGGGCGCGTCTGTTTCTCCTTATTTTCTACCTGCACCGTACAGGTATATCCTTTCTTCTCCAGCATTCTTCGCAGCGTATCCGCATGAGAACGTAAAAGTTGCCACGAACTATCATCCGCTAAATAAAACTGCGTTTCTACATGCCTTCCTTTCATCTGCACCGCAATATCCGTTGTTCCAAGCGCATCCAGATCCAAGTGCAAAAACGCACTCAGTTCATCACTGTTCTTGCTCTGTTCTCTTCGGTTTGTATACACATACAGATCACTGTGCATCGTCTGTCCCGACAATTTCAGCGGCAACTGTACATACTGATAAATCTGGTTGATCTGATTCATAAAATCCAGATTCTGTTCGATGTGTACCGCCGTCTGTCTCAGCGGTTCGGCATGTTTTGACGCAAATTGAAAAATTTCTTCCATTTTCTGCACCTGCTGCTGCAGGCGTTCATAAAGCTGTGAAACATTCTCCTTATCTGCTGTTTCCTGTGGTGTCATTGTCCACTGCTGAAGAAAACTCTGCCGGATCAGCTTCTGATAAGACGTAGTGCCAAATAATTCTTTCAACGCTTTACTTTGTGCGATCTGGGGATTCTGCAAAAGTTTTGTCAGATTTTGCAAAAACTCCGCCTCTGATTTTGCCATCGTGACAGATTTGAATCCTATGTCCTCTGTCATCCTCTCAGGAGAAACTTCCAGCACAATTTTCTGCAATTTTTGATTCAACTGCTGCAGTTCTTTTTCTGTTAAGACCGGCTCTAACGACTTCTTGTTTTCCGGCAGTCGTTCTTCTGTCTTTTGTAATCCCGATGATGCGCTTTCTGTTTTTAAACCCAACTCCGGTTTCGTCAGATCTGTCTCTGTTGTCTCTGTTGTCTTTGTCTGTGACGAATTCTTCTCGACCCCCTTTGCAGGTTCTCCCTCCTGTTCTGACCGGATCGCTCCTAGAATTTTCTGTGACATTTCCCCTGTTTTTTGCTGTGGTGCAATCTGTTGCAGTGGTCGAAACCCCGGTGTATCCATCTGCGTCTGATCTGTCTTATGTACTGTATTTGTCGTTGAAGCTTCGTGTAAAATCTTTTCTGAACGATCCTGCAATGATGCGACCATTTTTTGTTCTTCCTTCCAAGATGGTTCTGTCTGTGCAGAATGTTCTGCATGCGACAGATTTTGATCCGCTCCCGTTTCTGAAATCGGTGTTTTTGAATTTGCAGCACCTGCCAACACTGCCGCGCCCCCTGCCACCTGTGGCTGTAGCGCCGGCTTCTGCATTTTTGCCATCTGAACAGACTCTTGTCCTTCTGGCGAAATCTGCGGTGTCGTCAGCAACTGTAGAATCTGCTGATTTACCTGTACACATTCCATTTGCGAACTCTGTGCGCCGGACAAAAGTGTCGGCAGTTCCTGCAAAAGTGTATGCATCTGCTCTGTCAACGCATAATTTCCCGAACGATACGCTGCAAGCTGCGTTGCCATCTCTTCTGTCAATGGCAGCTGCATCTTCTGCAACTGCACCAGTGTCCGCACATCTATCTGCGGATTCTGTCGCACAAGACGCGCCATCTGTCCCAGGCTCTGCTTATCAATTCTCATCTGCTGCTGCATCATAGCATCCACCATTGTAAGATTCTCCTGTGTCTTCGGAAGTCCCGCTGCCTGCAATGCCTGCAACAGAGCCGGATTTGCCATCTGACTGCCTTGCATATATGGCGTGATCTGAATTTTTGTGCCATCATTGTTTTTTACCTGAAAAAAAAGAGACTGCCCCTCTAAAAGTTCCATATCTGCCTGAAGTCTCGCCAACAGTATCTGTCCATTGCTTAATCCCAGCTTTACCTGTCCATTCTCCAATTTGAGAATCGTTCCTTCAAACACGCTGCCTGCTTTCAGTTGCTGCAAAAGGCCGTCTGCACGCTTCACTTCCTGCATCTCTAGTGCTCCATTAGCTGTTGCTTTGGCTGTTGCCGTCTCCATTGCATTCTGATATTGTCCAAGTTTCGTCGCGATCTGCACAAAAATCCCCCCTGCCATTCTCTATGTTCTCTCGGAGTCTCTTTGTGCCCGATTTTGTGAGATGATTTTTTGTCAGATGTGCACAAATTTATGAGGCGTACGTGGAGCGTACGTTGATTAAATTTGTGTGCATCTGGCGGGAAATCAGCCACAAAAGCGGGTGCAAGGGAGATTCCGAGAGAACATTCTCTATGTACGCTCGGAGTCTCTTTGCGATCGCTTTCAAACACAACGAGACTCTGAACGTGCATGCTTTCCTTTCAACCTCATGATACAAAATTATGAATAAATGATCGTCTGTGGATCGGGCATGGACCGTATTCCCGAATTGCATCCGTATGTGCTTTTGCTCCATATCCCTTGTGCTTTGCAAATCCATACTGCGGATACAGTTTATCATACTCTAACATCATACGATCTCGCGTTACTTTCGCAATGATGCTTGCCGCTCCAATGGAAATGCTTTTTGCATCCCCTTTGATGATCGGAATCTGTGGAATCTCCACCTGCGGAATCGTCACCGCATCATTTAATAGTATATCGGGCTGCACCGAAAGATTCTGAATGGCCGCACGCATGGCTTCGTATGTTGCCTGTAAAATATTGATCTCATCAATCCTTTCCGGCCCGACAATTCCCACGCCGACCGCAATGGCTTCTTTTTGTATTACGTCGAACAATTCTTCCCGCTTTTTTTCTGTTAGTTTTTTCGAATCATTAATATATAAAATCTTACAATCTTTTGGCAGAATGACCGCCCCTGCCACAACCGGACCCGCCAGCGGGCCGCGCCCTGCCTCATCGATTCCGCAGATATTTCCATAAGACGCATACTTGCGCTCATATTCTTTGATCGATTCTATCCGCATTTTTTCTTTTTCCAGATCATCCAGCTTTTTCTTTGCCTGTGCGACTATTTTTTTTACTCCTGCACGTGAATCCTGCTCATACAGCTGTATAAAATCCGGTAATACTTCCACCGGGGTGGCCTGATACTTTGTTTTGATCTCGCTGATTTTCTCTTCCATCTTAGGCCTCCGTTTCCGGAAACTCCAATGTGATACGACCGAGCATTCCGCTTCGAAATTCATCCAATAAAATATTCGCAGCTTTTGCGTAATCTATTTCGTTTCCTTTCTGAATACACTTCCGGTTCTGTGCGATCTGTTCTAAAACAACTACCGGTTTATTTTCTTCTTCCACTTGGTATCGTTCTGCAAGAATGCCCACATACTTTGTCTGTAAAATCTCAATCAAAGATAACGCTAATTCCTCTATGTTTAAAATATCGTCTTTGATGGAGCCGATCAGTGCCAGCCGAAGCCCTACCATTTGATCTTCAAATTTCGGCCAAAGGATTCCCGGTGTATCCAAAAGTTCTACATTTTTATTTAATCGAATCCACTGTTTTCCTTTCGTCACACCCGGTTTGTTTCCTGTCTTTGCACACGCTTTTCCTGCAAACGTATTAATAAAGGTGGATTTTCCGACATTTGGAATTCCCACTACCATCGCTCGCACCGGACGGTTTACGATCCCTCGTCTGCGATCCCGCTCGATTTTTTCTTTACAGGCATCCAAAATCACACTCTGAATCTGTTTCATATTATTTTTTCTTCTTGCATCCAGCTTTACCACAAAAAAACCTCGCTTTTTGAAATACTCTGCCCACGCCTGTGTAAAACCCTCATGTGCAAGATCGGCTTTATTTAAAAGAATCAGCCTCGCTTTATTCTTTCCCAATTCATCGATGTCCGGATTCCGGCTGCTGAGCGGAATCCGTGCATCCACCAGTTCAATGACCAGGTCGATCAATTTAATGTCTTCCTGCATCATACGCTTTGCTTTTGTCATGTGTCCCGGGTACCATTGAAAATTCATATTTACCTCCATTTTGATGTCCTCTTGCAATCACTTTTCGTGATTTTAAGAGGCGATCCTGCTATTTTATTTTATAAACCCAAAATCAGAAAACGGATATGCCACAAACCATACTTTTCCCACAATCTCTTTCTTTTGAATTGTTCCAATATTTGCATAACGACTATCCTCACTGTTATTTCGATTGTCTCCCAGCACAAAATACTCATTTTTTCCCAATTTTATCGGTTTTTCTGCCATCTCCGCTTCCTCCATCGGGTCCACTTTGATTTTTTCCTTAAACACCTCATCATTGACATAGACAATGCCTTTTTTTATCTGCACAGTATCCCCCGGAACACCGATCACACGCTTCACAGAATAGTGTGCCTTTTTATTTCCGTTCGGCAGAAACACGATCACATCGTTTGCTTTTGGCTGCCCGATCAAGCACCCTACCCGATTCACAAATATGTGATCCCCCGTATTCAATGTCGGTGACATCGACGGTCCAACTACCGTCACACGAAATGCAAAAAATGTGGTCATCAGAAATGCCAAAGAAATGACTACCACGATCTCCAGAGTCCAACGTAAGATTCCTTTTAAAAGCGGCACATTGATCTCAATATGTTCTTTATGTCTGCCTCTGCGTCTTCTTCTCATTTGCCCCTCCCTGCCCAGTTCATGTACTCTTTCAATCTCTTTGCGCTTGGAGTACATATCTTTCTGAAAAGAAAAGGACTGTCACATAGCAATGCGGCAGCCCCTGAAATTGTTCTTATTTTACTAATTCTTTTACTTTTGCTCTCTTACCGACACGTCCTCTTAAGTAGTTCAGTTTTGCACGTCTTACTTTACCATAACGAACTACTTCAATTTTTTCAACGTTCGGAGAATGTAACGGCCATGTTTTTTCTACGCCGACACCGTTAGAGAATTTACGAACAGTGAAAGTCTCACGATTGCTTCCGCCCTGTCTCTTTAATACAATTCCTTCAAAAACCTGAATTCTTTCTTTGTTTCCTTCTTTGATCTTTGCGTATACCTTAACGGTATCTCCAACTCTGAACTCGTCAACAGTTTCTTTTAACTGTTCTTTTTCGATGTTCTTAATGATTTCATTTGCGTTCATTTTTAACCTCCTGATTCAATTGGATGTTCTTAATACATATCGTAACAGAGGACCATCTCGTTTACTCATAACTATCTCAGTCTACCACAGATTTGTATAAATTGCAAGCAATTTTTTATTCAATTTCATCTTTTGTTTTCAAGAAGAAATATACTTCTGCCGTTCTTTTTCGGTCAGGTCTGCTTTTTGAATCAGATCCGGACGTCGTTCCATCGTTCGGAGAATGGATTGTTCACGTCTCCATGCATCCACATTCTGATGATTTCCGGACAAAAGTACCGGCGGTACTTTTTTTCCATGCCACTCCTCCGGGCGACTGTACTGCGGGTATTCCAAAAGATTCCCCTCAAAAGATTCTGTCTCACCGGATTCTCTGTTTGTTAAAACCCCGGGAACCATACGGGAAATCGCATCCACCATTACCATCGCAGGGAGTTCGCCCCCTGTCAGCACATAATCCCCGATCGACACATAATCTGTTACGATCTCTTCTAACACACGTTCATCGATTCCTTCATAGTGCCCGCACAAAAAAACCAAATCCTCTTCTAATGCAAATTCTTTTGCCATTGTCTGCGTAAATGTCGGTCCCTGTGGAGTCAGATAAATGCAGCGTATTGGATGTCCAACTTTATCAACGATTGATTGATAGGCATCGTATACCGGCTGCGCCTGCATCACCATCCCGGCACCGCCTCCATATGGATAATCATCCACCTTTTTGTGTTTATCCAGTGTATAATCCCGGATATTGACCGCTTCAATCTGAAGAATCCCTTTTTCTGCTGCACGCCCAATGATACTGGTATTTAACCCCTGCATTACCATATCCGGAAATAATGTTAAAATATAAAATTTCATTCTACTAACCGCCTTTATGCTTCTTCACGTAATCCCGGCAGCAGATGTACCTTCACAAACCCTTCTTGAGGTTTCACTTCCAAAATACATTGTTTGATCGCCGGGATCAAAAGATCCGGTCTGCCTGGATGTTTCACAACATAGACATCATTTGCGCCTGTCTGCAGCACATCGTCTAAACTTCCAAGTTCCTCCCCTTCATCGCTCACCACTTTTAACCCGATCAGGTCTGCAATAAAGTATTCATCTTTTTGCAGTTTCACTGCCGCATCACGTGTCACGAGGAGTTTTGCCTGACGCAGTTTTTCCGCTTCATCCCGATCATCCACGCCATCTAATTTTAAAATGACCATATTCTTAAAAAATTTGACAGATGTAATTGTTACTTCCTGTTTTGATTTTCCTGTATCCAGATACACTGATTTTAATTTTTTAAAACGATGTGCATCATCTGTTGTCGGAAACACTTTCACTTCTCCGCGAATCCCATGCGCCGATGTGACCACACCGACCTGCAACATATCTTCCATGGACACTCCTTTCTTTTCTGTTGTAATTCTTTTTTCTTTTTGGTGCAGGAGTTTATAGTAAAAAAGACGCTTTCAAACTGCTGAATGCTTTTTGAAAGCGCCTGTCTGCTGCCTTACGGCACACACTGGTTACTATTACTCTGCGATCTCTACCGTAACCCTTTTCTCTTCCTTTGAGGCTGCAGCTTTTGCAAGTGCACGAATCGACTGTGCGATGCATCCTTTTTTCCCGATAACTTTTCCCATATCGTCCTGCGCTACCTGCAGGCGAATCAGTACGTTCTTTTCATCGGTCGCTGTCTCTGTTACGACAACTTCCTCCGGATGATCCACCAGTGCTTTTGCGATTACTTCCACTAATTCTCTCATGAATGTCACACCTCACTTATGCAGAAAGATCGTTCTTATTTTTCAATACCTGCTGCTTTAAAGATCTTACCAACAGTCTCAGTTGGCTGAGCACCGTTTGCTAACCATTTTTTCGCAGCTTCTGCGTCTACATGATATTCAGACGGATCTTTTGTCGGATCATAAGTACCGATTTCTTCGATAAATCTTCCGTTTCTTGGGGATCTAGAATCTGCTACGATAATTCTATAAAAAGGAGCTTTCTTCTGTCCCATTCTTCTTAATCTGATTTTTACTGCCATGTTTCTTTACCTCCA
This sequence comes from Lachnospiraceae bacterium, assembly GCA_051880395.1. Taxonomy (GTDB): domain Bacteria; phylum Bacillota; class Clostridia; order Lachnospirales; family Lachnospiraceae; genus JBJENW01. Next base: position 33,497 of record JBJENW010000262.1, read on the forward strand.
TAAATTAAAATAAATTTAAAATGTTTCTATTAAAAAGGGAGCTTGAATCTTCCCAATTTACCACCTTTTGTCTTACCATTCATAAGACCTGTCATCTGTTTCATCATCTTGCGGCCCTGCTCAAATTGTTTTACCAAGCGGTTTACATCTGCAAGATCGACACCTGCTCCTGCCGCAATTCTTTTTTTACGGCTCGGCGTTAAGATCGACGGCTGACTGCGTTCCTGCGGTGTCATCGAATAAATAATTCCTTCAATCTGCGCCATTTTTTTCGCATCCATCGCGTTTTCTACCTCGCTGATCTGACTTCCGGTAATTCCGGGCATCATTCCAAGCAGTTTGCTGATTCCACCCATCTTACGCATCTGATTCATCGATTCCAGATAATCATCAAAGCCAAATTCTGCTTTTTTCATCTTCTGTTCTAACGCAATGGCTTTTTCTTCATCTATTTCTTCCTGCGCTTTTTCAATCAATGTCAGCACATCCCCCATCCCAAGGATTCGGGATGCCATACGATCCGGATAAAACTGCTCCAGATCAGAAAGCTTCTCTCCCATACCGACATACAAGATCGGTTTTCCGGTCACTGCCCGGATGGAAAGCGCTGCACCACCTCTGGTATCGCCGTCTAACTTCGTCAACACGACCCCGTCAATGCCGACTTTTTCATCGAATGTCTTCGCCACATTGACCGCTTCCTGTCCGGTCATCGCATCGACAACGAGAATGCTCTGATGTACTTCGATATTCTGTTTGATGGAAATTAATTCTTCCATCATCGCTTCATCGATTTGCAAACGACCTGCTGTATCGAGAATTACAACGTCCATGCCATTTTTTGATGCATGCTCGATCGACGCTTTTGCAATATCAAGCGGTTTATTTTTTCCACCCATGGAAAAGACTTCCACGCCCTGCTTTTCTCCGTTTTTCTGCAGCTGTTGAATTGCTGCCGGCCGATAGACATCGCAGGCAGATAACAGCGGTTTTTTCCCTTTCTGTTTCAGTTTTCCTGCAATCTTTGCGGATGTTGTCGTTTTACCGGCACCTTGAAGACCGACCATCATGATCACTGTGATACCACCACTGTTCAACTTGATCTCCGTCGTCTCGGATCCCATGAGGCTTACCATTTCCTCATTTACGATCTTAATGACCATCTGCCCCGGATTCAAACCGTTCATAACATCCTGACCGACTGCACGCTCCTGCACGGTTTTGATGAACTGCTTTACGACTTTAAAATTGACATCCGCCTCTAACAGTGCCATTTTTACTTCTTTCAGCGCAGTTTTTACATCGTCTTCTGTCAAACGGCCTTTACTTCTTAAATTTTTAAATACGTTTTGAAGTTTCTCTGATAAACTGTCAAATGCCATATGTCAAAGCTCCTCTAAAATATCGTTTGATAAGTTTTCTATTTTCTGTAATATCTGCTTTTGATTCTCCTCATTACACACATGTGTCAATTGATGAATCTCTCCCACTTTTTCTTTTATCTCCAGAAAACGTGAAATCAGATGCAGCTTTTCTTCATAGTTCTCTAAGGATTTTGTGCATCGTTTCAGCAGATCATGAACTCCCTGCCGACTAATGCCTTCTTCCTCTGCAATCTCACTCAGCGATAAATCTTGAAACACGAATGCCTCGTATACCGAACGCTGATGTGGATTCAAAAGCTCTCCATAAAAATCATACAGGTAAGTTTGCTGGACTTTTTTCTCTACGTCAAGATCGATACTGTGACGCAGTTCTTCCTGCCTTGTCATTTACATCACCTTAGGTACTATAACACAGCAGAAAAAAAGTGTCAAGTATTTTTTCTTGACACTTTTTCTTTTAATCCAATTTCGTTGTGACAAACGTCTTTTTCGGTTTTCCCTCTGTCAGAGCCAGCATCGCATCCTTCCAGATACTTGCCGGATAACTCGATCCGTACAGAGAACTCAAGGTTCTCGGCTGATCGTATCCGACCCAGACGGAAATGGTATAATACGGCGTAATGCCGCAGAACCATCCGTCCTTGCTGTCATTTGTCGTTCCGGTCTTTCCGGCTGCATCGATTTCAGATGAGTCATACCAACCCATTTTTGCCGCGGTACCATTTGTGATGACGCCTTTTAAGACATCCACCATCGTGTTCGCGGCCTCAACCGAATAGACCTGCGTAGTCTCCTCTTCTTCGTACAATTCATTTCCTTCGCTGTCCAGCATCGATGTGATACAGGTTGTCGGCCGGAATTCTCCCTGATCCGCCAGTGCTGCATACGCACCTGCCATCTGTTCGGTTGTCACACCATAGGTAAGTCCTCCCAGTGCCGCCGACATATAGTAATCCCCAGGCACGATTTTGTCAAACTGCAGTTCCGTAGCAAATGAAATTCCATATTTCGGTGTGATCTGATAGTACACCTGGTACGCACATCCATTGATACTTCGCTCTACTGCCGAGCGAAGTGACATACTCTCTCCCGAAAGGCTTCCGATATCTGTCCCGGCTTTATTTGCCACCGAAACATCAATATTCATGAGCGTGCTGTCCGGCGTATAGCCTTTCATCAACGCCGGTGTATACACAACGATTGGTTTGATCGTGCTTCCCGGCTGGCGATAACTCTGGTATGCGCGATTTAAGCTGTACGTATTTTCCAGATTCGACTGAGATCGTCCGCCAATGACACCGACGACTTTTCCGGTCTGGTTGTCAATTGCAGTCAACGCTCCCTGCAGCGCATAAATTCCGGTTTCTCCGGTTGTCTCCGTATCAAAAGACAGATTTTCATCCACCGCCGCCTGCAGTTTATTTGCGATTTCCGAATTCAATGCCGTCTGCACACGATATCCACTCGTATACAATTCATTTTTTGCCGTATCAAAAGCCGTCTGATACTCCTTCTGATACGCATTGTATTCTTCATCACTTGTAAATTCATATTGAAATTCAAACCCGTTCAGCTTCATAATGTACTCTGTTGCACAATTGACGGCATATGTTGTCTCATAGTTATAAAATCCACGTTTCTGACGCACGATCTTAATTTTTTCTTTGGTCGCCTCGTCACACTGCTCCTGCGTGATGTACTCCATTTTTACCATGTCACGCAGAATCTTATCCCGCCGTTTGATTGCACGTTTCGGGTGCATGAACGGATCGTAATATTGCGGCGAGTTCGGAATCGCACACAGATACGCGATCTGAGACAAACTCAATTCGGAAGAGCTCACACCAAAATAAGCCATCGATGCTGCCTCTAAACCGTAAATTCCGTTTGCAAAGCAGACATCATTCACATAATATTCCATGATCTGTTCTTTTGTATATTTCTGATTCATTTTTACTGCGATCAGCATTTCTTTCAACTTACGCTCAATAGATTTTTCACGCGTCAAAAATGTTCCGCGGGCAAGCTGTTGCGTGATCGTACTGGCACCGGTCGCCTCTACACCGTGTGTCAGGACATACTGTGTCAAGACTCGGACTACACCTTTAAAATCGACACCGATATTGCTCCAGTAGGACTGATCTTCCACTGCCACAAATGCTTCCACCGCATATTCCGGAATATCTTTGTATTTTAAATAATCTGAATCTCCATTTCCGGAAAGCTTCGCGATCGTATTTCCACCGTCATCATAAATGTAGGTGGTTTCATCTAGTTTAAATGTTGCTTCTGAACTTTCGTCTACGCACTTTGTTGCAAACTCATTGTAAGCAGATAAGGTCGTTCCATATTGCACTTTTACAAAAACACTGACACCCAGGATTCCGATCACCACGATCAGCGCCGGAATCGCCAGAATTTTTGCGACCATCCGAAATACATCATATAAAAATGCATAAAACAGCCGGAATGCATACAATCCTTTGCTGCCACCGTACAGTTCCTGCGTCCGCATGACTTTTTTCAGTAATGACTTTACTTTTTTCTTCTTTTTTTTCATAGGAAAACCCCTTTTTGCTCCATCCAGTCTTTCTCAAAAGCTTTTTCATAATTATAAATTTGCCTGCACCAGTCTCGGCTTATAGCCTTCTTTTTCCAGTGCATCAATGATCTGTTTCTTGTGATCGGTTCCAAATGCTTCCATTGTAATGCGAAGCTCTACCTGCGCACTGCGGTTTGTCGTTACAAACTGATTGTGCTCCAGCTTGATGACATTTCCCTGCTGTTTTGCGATCGTAGATGCCACTGCGGACAACTCTCCCGGTTTATCCGGCAAAAGAACGGATACCGTAAAGATTCGGTCTCTGAAGATCAGTCCCTGCTGCACAACAGAAGACATTGTGATCACATCCATATTTCCGCCGCTCAGAATGGATACCACGCGCTTATTCTTGACATTCAGATGTTTCAGTGCTGCAACCGTTAAAAGACCAGAATTTTCCACGATCATCTTATGATTTTCTACCATATCAAGGAATGATACGACTAATTCATCATCCGTAACAGTAATGATATCGTCCAGATTTTTCTGGATATATGGGAAAATATGTTCACCCGGTGTTTTTACGGCGGTACCGTCTGCAATTGTATTTACGGTCGGAAGTGTCACGACTTTTCCTTCTTTAAACGATGCCTGCATACAGTTTGCACCAGCTGGTTCCACACCGATTACCTTTATCTTCGGATTTAATAATTTTGCTAAAGTGGAAACCCCTGTTGCCAGACCACCGCCGCCGATTGGAACTAAAATATATTCCACTAACGGAAGCTCCTGAAAAATCTCCATCGCGATCGTTCCCTGTCCGGTTGCAACTGCCGGATCATCAAACGGATGAATAAACGTATACCCGTTTTTCTCTGCAAGCTCATAGGCATACGCACAGGCTTCGTCATATACATCACCATGCAGCACCACCTCTGCACCATAACTTTTTGTTCGATTTACTTTGATCAACGGTGTTGTCGTCGGCATTACGATCGTCGCATGACAGCCATAGCATTTTGCCGCATAAGCAACACCCTGTGCATGATTTCCTGCAGAAGCTGTGATCAGACCTTTTTTTCGTTCCTCATCACTCAGCGTACTGATCTTATAATAAGCTCCACGTACTTTATAAGCACCTGTAAACTGCAGGTTTTCCGGTTTCAGATACACCTGATTTCCAGACTGTTCACTGAAGAAATCGCTATGGATGAGCTTCGTCTCATTTGTTACTTCTTTTACTTTTTTGCTTGCTTCTTCAAACTTATCTAGGGTCAACATTTACTCTTCTTCTCCTTTTACATCAAATAGTGCATTTACAAACTGATCCGCGTCAAATTTCTGCAGATCATCAATGGTCTCACCAACACCGATATATTTAACCGGTATCCCCAGCTCAGACTGAATGGCAACAGCGATTCCGCCCTTCGCCGTTCCGTCCAGCTTCGTCAGAATGATTCCCGTGATATCTGCCACCTCGGAAAACTGTTTTGCCTGAGCCAGTGCATTCTGCCCTGTCGTTCCATCCAAAACTACCAGTGTTTCACGGTACGCCTCCGGATATTCTTTCTCCAGGATACGGTTAATTTTTTTCAATTCTTCCATCAGATTCTTTTTGTTGTGCAAACGACCTGCTGTATCACACAGCAATACATCCGCATTACGCGCTTTCGCCGCTGCAACCGCATCATAGACAACCGATGCCGGATCCGCACCTTCCTGACCACCAATGATCTCGACGCCGGCACGGTTTGCCCATTCTGTCAGCTGCTCTCCGGCTGCCGCACGGAATGTATCCGCTGCCGCCAGAATCACTTTTTTCCCAGAATCTTTCAGCTTTCCGGCAAGTTTTCCGACAGATGTCGTCTTTCCAACACCATTCACGCCGATCACAAGCACCACCGATTTTTCATGTTCAAATCGATATGCGGTCTCCTGCACCTGCATCTGCTGCTTGATACTGTCAATTAAAAGCTGTTTGCACTGCGCAGGCTCTTTGATCTTTTCTTCCTTTACTTTTTCTTTCAGATTTTCAATGATCTGTGTGGTCGCATTGATTCCAAGATCCCCCATCACAAGAATTTCCTCGATTTCTTCATAAAATTCGTCATCGATACTGGAAAATCCTTTAAAAATAGAATCAATTCCTGATACGATACTATCTCTTGTTTTTGTCAGGCCTTTCACCAGCCTGCTAAAAAACCCTTTCTTTTCTTCGCTCATCTTATCCTCATTTCTTTTCTTAATCTATTTTTTCTGACTCTTTTATCCTACCAAACCTTTTTCTATTTGTCGAGGTCATTCTCGATCAAATTGACAGAAACCAGCGTGGAAACACCTTTTTCCTGCATCGTAATACCATATAGTCGGTCTGCTGCTTCCATACTCCCTCGCCTGTGTGTGATTACAATAAACTGCGTATTTCTCGTCAGTTTCCCAAGATATTTTGCAAAACGAGTGACATTTGAATCATCCAGTGCCGCCTCAATCTCATCAAGCAGACAAAACGGAGACGGTTTGAGATTCTGAATGGAAAACAACAGTGCGATTGCTGTCAGAGACTTCTCCCCACCGGACATCTGCATCATATTTTGCAGTTTTTTCCCGGGTGGCTGTGCAATGATGCGAATACCGCATTCCAGAATATCTTCCTCATCTACCAGCTCTAAGGTTCCTTTTCCCCCGCCAAATAATTCTTTAAACACCTGATTAAACTCGACTTGAATTTCTGCAAACTTCTCTTTGAACTGTCTGCGCATTCCATCATCAAGCTCTTCAATTACCTGCATCAGTTTTTTTTCTGCCTCTATTAAGTCATCATGCTGATTTTTCAAAAATTCATAGCGTTCGGATAATTCTTTATACTGATCGATCGCATTGACATTGACATTTCCTAGTCGGCGAATCTCTTCTTTCACCTGGCGGATCTTTTGTTTTAATTCTGCCGCATCCTGATAGCCTTCCTGTTTTAATTCTTTCGCCGCATGCAGGGTCAGTTCATATTCTTCCCACATATAGCCGGTCTGGGTTTCCTCCTGCTGATCCAGCTTTTCTTTCTGGCTGTTTAACCGAAATGTTTCTTTTTCCAAGGCATTGCGATGTTCCGAAACCTGTTCCCGTTTTTCAAAAAACTGTTTATGTGTACCACGTTTTTCCTCTTTCTGCTGTATCAGTTCTGTCAGCAGCACTTTTTTCTTTTCGATCGTTTCTGCTGCCTGTTCGATCGTCTGTTTCATCTGTTGGATTTCCTGTTTTTTCTGTTCCACATCTTCTTTCGCGGCTGACTTCGTAGATTCTAACTGCTGCTCCTGCGTCTTTAACCTCTGCAGTTCTTCTTGGGCACGCTTCTGATTTTCCTGTAGAAATCCTTCCTGTTGTTTCAAAGCGGACATCTGCATTTGTATGTCTGTCACTGCTTTTGCGCACTCTGTTTCCGCTTGTGTCTGCGTTTGCAGTTTTTCCTGACAGACCCGATTTTCTTCCTGTAATGCTGCTTCTTTCTCCTGCGCCTCTAAAATCTGATTCAGAATATGTTCTTTCTGTTCATGAATTTCTGCCATCTGTTCGTCTAGTTCTTTATTTTCCACCTTCAAGCTCTGGTAAACATTACTTGTTTGCTCTTTCTGTTCTTGTGCGCGCTCTAAATTGATTTTTGCTGTATTTTGTTCCAGATACGCATTCTGCAGTTCTTCACTCGTTTGATTCAAATCCTCTTTTAAAAGTACTCTTGCCGTTTCGATATCATCCAAGCGCTCTTTGATGCGCTGCAAATCTTCCTGCTGTCGTTTTATTTTTTCTGAAAGCTCATCTAACTCCCGCTTTCTTCCAAGCAGATTGTTACTATTTTTAAATGCACCACCTGTCATGGAACCTCCCGGGCTTAAGGATTCTCCTTCCAATGTGACAATATGTAGAGAATACTGATGTGCCCGTGCAAGATCGGTCGCATGATCCAGCGTATCCACCACGATTGTACGACCAAGCAGATATTCCATAATCCCCAAAAAGCGTTCTTCTGTATGAATCAGCGTATTGGCCCGCCCGATCACACCTGCTTCTTTCGAGACATCCACCGGCCGATTATTTTTTCGTTTTCCGACACTTGTGAGCGGCAGAAACGTTGCTCGCCCATACCGGTTTTTCTTCAAAAACCCGATCATACGCTTTGCCGTTTCTTCTTCTTCGGTCACGATATTTCGAATACTGCCGCCGAGCGCGGTTTCAATCGCTGTCTCATATTTTTTCGGCACCTGGATCAAATCCGCCACAACGCCAAGGATTCCCGGTTCATGTTCTTTCTGTTTCATCACCTGTTGAATACTGTTTCCATAACCGTCATACCGCTCTGCGATGTTCTGCAATGTTTCCAACCGTGATTGATTTTTCTGCCACTCTCGACGAAGTGTTTCTGATTTCTGCTGTTCTACTTCCTGTTTCTGTTTCCATTCAAAGCGCTTTTCTTCCATTTCACGCTTATTTTTCGTCAATTCTGCAATGGTGTCCTGCGTTTTCTGCAGCGCCTGCTCATATTCCGCAACTGCCTGCTCAATATTCTGCTCATCGGTTTTTCTCTGCAAAAGTTGTTTGGTCAATTGTGCCTTTCGGATATTTATCTGTTCCAACATCGTATCATAACGCTGCTGCCCAGCTTTTACCGATGCTTTCTGATTTAACAGCTCGATCATTTTTGTCTTGCACGCTTCAATCTGACTGCGATACCCATCACTGACTTTTTTGACTTCCTCGTGTGCTGTTTCCGCCCGCTGTAACTCCTGTTGCAGTTCCTGTTTCTGTTGCTGCAGTTCTTCTTTTTTCTGTACGGACGACTCCAGTTCCGTCTTCTTTTCTTCCTGCTGTCTTTGCAGATTCGCTTTCTGTTCCTCTACCTGGTCGCTGGTCCGTTCTGCAGAACGAATCTGTTCTTTTAACACCTCGATCTGACCGTCCAGCTGCCCTTTTTGCAGATTTTCCTGCGTAATTTCCTGCTGCAGTGTCTGATGCTTCTGATCAATTTCTTCAATCTCGTGCTCTAGCTTTTCATACATCTGACGCGTCTTTTCATATTCCTCTTTCGCATTCTGCAGTTCCTGCTCGGTAAGCGCATATTTTTTTTCCACCTGTGCACGTTCCTGCTCAATTCTTTCTGCCTCAAAAAGAAACAGATTCACATCATACAGCTTTAATTCCTCTTTCTTTTTCAAAAAAGCCCGTGCAGTCTGCGACTGCTGTTCTAACGGTTTTAACTGTTTCTCCTGCTCACTTAAAATATCCGTCACACGCACAAGATTTTCCCGCTCATCAGCCAGTTTTTTCTGTGCTGCAGCCTTTCTTCGTTTATATTTTACAATTCCGGCTGCCTCATCAAACAACTCCCGCCGTTCCTCCGGTTTTCCATTTAGAATCTGTTCGATCTGACCCTGTCCGATAATGGAATATCCTTCTTTTCCGATACCGGTATCATAAAATAATTCATTGACATCTTTTAAACGACAAGCAGTTCCGTTCAAAAGGTATTCACTTTCTCCCGAGCGATACACCCGTCTTGCAACTGTCACTTCTTCATAATCGACCGGCAGTTTATGATCGGAATTATCCAGTGTGATGGCTACATGCGCATAACTGAGCGGCTTTCGATTCTCTGTCCCGGCAAAGATCACATCCTGCATGCTTTCTCCTCGGAGCTGTTTCGCACGCTGTTCTCCCAGTACCCAGCGCACTGCATCTGCAACGTTGCTTTTTCCGCTTCCGTTTGGTCCTACAATCCCGGTAATTCCATTGTGAAATTCAAATACAATTCGGTTTGCAAACGATTTAAATCCTTGAATTTCTATACTTTTTAAGTACATATGTTAACCCTTTTTCTTTATATCCTTCTTTTTTAGTTTTAATAATGCATGATAAGCCGCATCCTGTTCTGCTGCTTTCTTTGTATGACCTTCTCCGATTGCGATGCCTTTTTCTCCGATTCTGGCTTCAACCTGGAAATGCTTGTCGTGATCCGGTCCCTCCTCTCGAATCAACGCATAGTTCAGTTCCTCTGTATATTGTCCCTGCACCACTTCCTGCAGGATAGTCTTGCTATCATAAAAGAGTTTTTTGTGTTCAATATCCGTCAAGATAAAACGATGCACAAACTCTTTTGCACTAGCAAAACCACCATCTAAATAAATGGCTCCGATCACTGCTTCTAATGCATCCGACAAAATGGACTTTCGTTTCCGCCCTCCCGTCATATCCTCCCCTTTTCCAAGTTTCAGATACTCTCCAAGCGAAATTTCTTTTGTACAAAATGCCAGTGTCGGTTCACAGACAATGCTCGCACGCAATTTTGTCAGATCTCCTTCCGGAAGTTTTGGATATTGTAAATACAAAAATTCACTGGTTATAATTTCCAAAACTGCGTCACCCAAGAATTCCAATCGTTCGTTATCCGACTGTTTATGCAGATGTTTTTCATTTGCATAAGAGCTGTGCGTCAATGCCTGAGTCAACAATTTTCCATTCTGAAATTGATACCCGATTTTTTTTTGAAACTCCTCTTGTTGTTTGTTCATGTTCTTCACCTTTCCTTATCAGTACTCAATTTTCGACTAAAAAGCCTTGAGTACACGGATAGGAGAAGAGCTGCGCTGTCGTCGCATCCCCTCTCCCGTATCTGTTCCTTCGCATTTGCGATTTTTCTTTTTGCTTTATTCTTCATTGCAAGCTTTTTTTATCTGTTCTACAGCATCTCCTACAGTTACGATTTTTTCTGCTTCTTCCGTATCGATCTCAATGTCAAATTTTTCCTCAATTCCCATGATGATCTGAAAAACATCCAGAGAGTCTGCACCCAGATCATCTACAAATGTTGTTTCTTCCGTGATTTCCTCCGTGTCCACGTTTAAGACTTCTGCAATGATTTCCTTTAATTTTTCCAGTTCCATCTGATTTCCTCCTTCTTCTTATTCTTCGGTTTCTTCTGATATATCTGTAATATTCTTTTTGATTTTTTCATTGATTTCCTGCTGCTTAAACGTCACACATTGAATGATCGAGTTGGTGATCTCATTTGCCTTAGAACTTCCATGTGTCTTTACAACAAGACCTTTCAATCCCAAAAGAGGTGCTCCTCCCTGATTAGAAACATCAAAACCCTCTAATGACTGTTTTAATGCCGGTTTGATCAGCAATGCTCCTAACTTGCTGCGTGTAGAAGAGAGCAATCCTTTTTTCACCGTATGCATCAATGTTTTTGCCACACCTTCATACAATTTTAAAATGACATTTCCGACAAATGCCTCACAGACAATGACATCTACGTTCCCCTCCGGAATATCACGCGCTTCAATGCTTCCGACAAAATTAATATCCGGACAATTTTTCAAAAGCGGAAACGTCTCTTTTACCAGAGCATTTCCTTTTTCTTCTTCCGCACCGATATTTACGATCGCTACTTTCGGATTCTTCACGCCTACAACATGTTCCATGTAAATGGATCCCATCCGTGCAAACTGAACCAGATGAGATGCTCTGGCATCTACATTCGCACCACAATCGATCAGTAATGATGGACCCTTTGCTGTCGGAATCAGTGGTGCAAGTGGTGGCCGCTCAATACCTTTAATTCGTCCGACTAATACCTGTCCGCCGACCAAGATCGCACCCGTACTTCCTGCCGATACAAACGCATCTGCTTCTTTGTTTTTCACCATTTTCATTCCCACAACGATCGAAGAATTTTTTTTCTTACGAATTGCCATAACCGGTGGTTCCGCCATCTCAATCACTTCATCGGCTTCCACCAGTTCCACCTTATCCTTTGGGTAAGTGTATTTACTAAGTTCTGCCTTCACTGCCGCTTTTTGTCCGACCAGAAAAACTTTGATATCTTTTCTGCTGTTAACCGCTTCAATAGCGCCTTTTACTACTTCCGCCGGAGCATTGTCTCCGCCCATAGCGTCTACTGCCACTTTTACTAGTTCCTGCATGTAAATACTGCCTCCTTGTGTTCAACTATTATGAAATATACTATATCTTTTCATAGAAATCAAGTTTAATATCCAACCCTTTGTAAATCTTCTTCTTTCTTTTGTTCATCGGTCATATGCGAATAAAATACTTTTTCCAAAATGACACTCAATAAAAACGCCACTCCACCCGGAACGATAAATACAAAAATCGGTATAAACCGCAAAACAACACCACCGGCAACCACGATTACCATGCAAAGAATCGTTTTTGGGAAATGCGCAACCGCCATCAATACAGCATTTATTATCGTTGCTTTCACAGTATTCGCAAATCGTGCGAGATACGGGAATACATACACAGCGATCATCAGATCGATCACCAAGAATGCATAATAAACAATCGTAAAGATCTTCGCCGATTTTCCCTGCATCATACCGGATTCTTTCATAAAATAAGCATCAAATGAAAAAAGGGCTGCTAATCCACCGAGAATCAGAAATACCAGGATTCCCTGTTTTAAATTTTGTTTAAAAGAATGAAAAAATTCCTTTGAAACATACCCCTGTTCTTTTCGAACAGATTTCGTAACCGTATAGTACAATGCCACCGTTGATGCCCCTGCTGTTACAATCGGAATACAGCAAAGCACCCACAACACACTGGCGAGCATAATATCCCCCAGTTTTGTCATAAAATTAAAAAACGGATTATCCGAATTAAATACCGCGCTCATAAGTCACACACCTCTCCTGATTATTTATTTGTCTTCCTTTTTTGTCTTACTGTCAATACTATAACAAAGAAAAAAGGACTGCCGCACTAACAGTACATCATGCGACAGCCCCGTTCAATCAGTGATCTGATTAGTCCTGAGGAATAATCTCTTTTTTATTATAAGATCCACAGCTCTTGCAAACTCTGTGAGGCATCATTAATTCTCCACATTTGCTGCATCTAACTAATGTTGGAGCGCTCATTTTCCAGTTTGCTCTTCTTTTATCACGTCTTCCTTTGGAAGATTTATTTTTTGGACAAATAGACATAGTTTACACCTCCTTAAACTTGTTAAAAATATCCTGGATCGCCGCCATTCTTGGATCTGGTTCTGTTTGATCACACGTACACTGCCGCAGGTTTAAGTTTGCACCACATTTTCTGCAAATTCCTTTGCAGTCAGGTTTGCACAGAACCTTTGCCGGCCAGTTCACCAGAATTTCATCATAGATCAGCTCATCTACATCCAGATTGCATCCATCCATGTAAGCAGCGTCTTCCATCAGCTCTATCTCGTTTTCCTGCTTGTCCGATACAGCCTCCGGCTGCAAGGCAAACTTACGATCAATAGAAAGATGGATTTTCGTCGGCACATCCTCCAAACAGCGATCACACGGAATCTGCAAAATAATATCCGTTTCTCCGCAAATCTGTACTGTCTGATTTCTGTTATTTTGAAACGATAACAAAAACGGTGCACCTTTCTCGATAGGAAATTCACCTAATTTCGAATCAAAAGACTGAAACTCAATATAAACTTCTTTCTCTGTCTGCTTGTTCTCACAAGTTAACACGTCTGTAATATCTACTTTCACGCTCTTTCTCCTATTCACACCTAAACTATTATACATATGAGTTTTCGGTTTGTCAATAAAAATTTTTCCTATTTTTCTGACAGTTGCTGCGATTTTGAAAATTTATTTCTCCGTAAAGAACCGATTTATTTTACCAGCTCCACTGTTTCTCTTGCAATTGCAAGTTCCTCATTTGTCGCCACATAAAGAACTTTTACTTTTGAATCCGGTGTAGAAATCACTTTATAATCTTCATGTGTATCATTTGCAGCCTCGTCCAATTTGATTCCCAAATATCCCAGATACTCGCAGATCGAGCTTCTCAGATCACCTGCATTTTCTCCCATTCCGGCAGTAAATGTGATCGCATCGACACCATTCATAGCTGCCACATATGCACCGATATATTTTACAATACGATAAACAAATGCATCATACGTCATCTGTGCACGTTTGTCCCCGTTATTCTTTGCCGCACGAACATCACGGAAATCACTCAATCCGCCGGACATACCGAAGATTCCGCTCTTCTTATTTAAGATATTTAGAACTTCCGATACAGATAAATTTTCTTTATTTGCAATAAATTCGATGATAGACGGGTCCATATCACCGCTTCTGGTACCCATGATCAATCCCTCTAACGGAGTCAGACCCATAGAAGTATCTACCGATTTTCCATTTAACACAGCACTGACACTGGCACCGTTTCCAAGGTGGCAGACGATGGTCTTTAAGTTATTGTAATCTTTTCCAAGTACTTCTGCTGTTTTCTTTGAAACATAGCTATGGCTGGTTCCATGGAATCCGTAGCGACGGATCTTATAGTTTTCATAATACTCATATGGAAGTCCATACATATATGCTTTTTCTGGCATGGTCTGATGGAATGCTGTATCAAATACACCAACCATTGGTACATTCGGCATCAATTCCTGGCAGGCACGGATTCCGATGAGGTTTGCCGGATTATGTAACGGTGCAAGGTCATTGCACTCTTCAATCGTTTTTAACACTTCCTCATTCAATACAGTGGAAGATGCAAATTTTTCACCACCGTGTACTACACGATGACCGACTGCGCCAATCTCTTCCAAACTCTTTAAAACTCCTTTTTCCGGATCAACCAATGTGTTTAAGACAAGCTGAATCGCCTCTTTGTGGTCTGCCATCGGAACTTCTGATTCTTCTTTTTCTCCGTTCGCCGGTTTGTAAGTCATACGGCCGTCAATTCCAATTCTTTCGCACAATCCTTTTGCCAATACTTTTTCGCTCTCCGAATCAATCACCTGATATTTCAGAGAGGAACTTCCACAATTGATCACCAATACGTTCATGTTCTTTTTCTCCTTATCCATACCCTAGTGTCAAGCACTTGCGGGGTTACTAACAATTTTTGTCTGCATCCGCACACACAATAAAATTATAAACCTATTTTTTCATTAATACAAGGGTTGTTTTTCATGCAAAACATAAGAAAATATTTTTTACTCTTTATATGAGCGTAAGTCTTTGTATGTTCTACGTTATTGACCATCCACTACGTTTTCGCTACCACTACTTTTTGGGCACTTTGACGAAAAATATCTCAACCGAGGGGATTTCCTACACGGACGTTTCCGGCATCCGGCAGGAGGCAAGGACCGGGGTGGCTGCAACAAAAGTGGCTAGACAGAAATGAAGTCGAGTTTGGATGGGCGGATCTGCGATGCTTTATTTTTGCTGTCTTTCGAAGGTCGGACAGTCTGCACGAATCTGTATGCCAGAGCCAGAATCAAAAGCGGATTCTTTCTCTGGCATACAGATTCGCACAGTCTCTCCGCCGAACGAAAGACAGCAAAGGTATCGCAGATCCACCCATCCAAACTCACTAACATTTCTGTCAAAGCCACTTTTGTTGCAGCCACCCCGCACCTTGCCTCCTGCCGGATACCGGAAACTGTGTATTGGAACCGAGTGGTTGAGATATTTTTCGTTTACGCTAAAAAGTTGTGGTTCAAATTTATGTGAGTAGAAAATTCAAAGCTTCGACAAATTTTTGACTCGAAGAAAAAATCTGTGTTTTGTCATCTTTTCTCAAAATCAAATTTACCTGCAATTGCTTTTTGGAAATATAGTATTTCTTATATTTTTTCATATATATTAAGAGCGAATTTTTGAAAAAACGGCTCATATATGAAAAGTCCTTATAACAGTAGCTATTATTCAAACTTCCAGAATTGGGTACGAAAATAAGACGAAAGCCTACATCTGTTCAAATAACG